>NZ_JBSKBR010000016.1:0-139048 GCF_053714315.1 Mesorhizobium sp. PL10
AGGAGCCCGACATGTCGCGCGAATGCACTACTCAATCTGGGTGCAGAGACCGGACGCTTACGGACCGAAGACCGATGGCTAGATAAAAGCCCGAAATGTGCGGCCTATTTCGGTCGTTTTGTTTCAATGAGTTACAAGGCGATTTCACAATGTGTGAATACTCCCTGCACATTCCAGCGATGGCGATTTCTCAATGGTTTCCGTTGTTTGACGCAATGTGCGCTGCGTAGGCGATGACCAACAGGGGCTGTGGCCGGGAAGGGGGCGCGTCCAGAGGTGGCGGCGCTAGTCTCGACAATGGGCCTATCCATCCTGACATGAATGCGCGAGCCGCTATGTTACGGTGCCAGTGAAGTGCAGAACACCAACTTGGCTTGCCACCAAATCAAGGAGAAAGTCGCCACGTCCAGGATCAACCGCCGCGCCTTGCTCTTCCACTCCGGCAGCGCCGTCATGGCCTCGACGGCAACGGCTCTCGCCGCAGAACCGCGCCGAGACCGAGTGGCGTCCGACAAACTGCGGGCATTGATTGAGGAGCACACGGCAGCATACGCCGCGTTCGGCGAAGCCGTCTACGAAATCGGCGGCAGCAGCCGCGACTATGCCAAAGCCGGCCGAGAGGAGGAGAGAGCGCTGCTGGCAATCTGCGCTTATCCTGCGATCAGCGAAGGCGATCGCCTAGCCAAGGCCGGATATCTTTTGGAGATCGAGGCGCGCGGCGAGTTCGACCTGCCAGAGCACATGCAGGCTCTTCTTCGTTCGACAATGTTTAAGACATGAGATCGGCCGCCGACTAGCCTCTATCAAATCGTCCAAAGCTCGCCGGCCAGCAGACGCGTCGAAGCTTCACCGACGTCCGCTTCGCGCCTAATATCGGACTTGAGATCAGCCTCTTCGTATCCTGAATCAGACCTCGCCGTTGAATACGCACATTGCTGGCGCGGTCTCATTTGCTGGCGATCGATGGGACCACCGAGACTGAACCGCTACCTTGTTCAGGCGCGCACATCACGTGGTACCCGAGGGACACCGATGCCACATTCGAGCGCCTGCCGGTCCCACTTCGCCGTCTCGGCCGCCGCCTCGTAGGTCGATTGCAGAAACGCCATGAGATCGCCCTCAGGATCGGCGCTGGTCCGCACGACCTCGTATGGCAGCAGGAACTCGCCCAGGGATCGCTCGAAGCGGGCCGCGCTCGGCGCGACGGGCCGGTCGGCGAATCCGTCCAGTACCGGATAGACGTAGGAATAGAACATCGGCTCGTCCACGCCGCTTCCCCCGGGCCAGAAGCCGGCCGAGGATACCACGTGGCTATATGCCTCCTGCGTGACGGTATCGGGAAGTCCAGGGATCCCACCCGGATGGAGCGGCGCCCTGCGACCAGAGAATCGCGTCACGGCAAGATCGAAGGATCCCCAGAACAGGTGCACCGGCGAAACCTTGCCGAGAAATCCGGTGCGGAAGCGATTGAACACTCGGTCGATCCGCACCAGCGCCTCGTGGAAGCGCTGCACGGCCGCTCTGTCGTAGGGCCGCAGCGCAGCATCCTGCACAAATGGCATCGCATCGGGGATCTCGTTAGGAACGCCGTGAATGTCCATCCGCCCGCCAAGCCGTGCGACCAGCGCGGCGGTCCGGTCCAGAAAATCAGCAACGCTCATCGCCTCTAGGGGGAAAATCTCGCGAGCGTTGTGCGTCTCCCCGACCAGAACATGCTCCCGAAGATCGAAGGTCAAGGCGATGGCCGTCTCTCCGTCAGACACCGCACCAGTTGTCAGGCCGCGTGGCGTGACGTAGAGCGTGGCGTGCCAGGAGTGGTTCATCCAAGGCGCGTGCGCGAGACGGTACTTGCCGACGATCTGCGTCCACATAGCAGCGCGGTGCAGGTCTCAGCCCAGTCGCCGTAGGGCAAAGGGGGCCAGACGTCCTTGCAGTGCTGGCTCATCCGACCGGCTCCATGTCCTGATGTTTCTTCAGCGTTCCGAACATTGGTAAGCAGGTGCTATCAGCACAATGTCGAGTACGTTTTGCTTAATTGATGATATTTGCGCCTTTTGATAGCTCATCACCGATCAAGACTTGGCGATTTTTAGGGCAGCAGGACGGCCTTCAGAAGCAGAATATTGGCGGCGGCTGTTCTTCACCGCCCAGTCGAGCGCGAAGTCTGCGACTTCCTCCCAGCCCGGCTGAATACAGGTCCAGTGGGCGCGGTTGGGATAGATCTTGAGCTCGGTCTTCGACGGCGCCTGTTTCTGCTGCTCGAACATGGCTTTGGTCATCTTGGCCTCGGCAATGAGGTCGATGCCGCCGCCGATGAGAAGCAGAGGTGCGCGATTAGGGTTGTCCCAGCGGATCTTCCCTGCGGCCGAGACCAGGCCGTCCCAGTAGATTCTCCCAGGCGTGGGGACGATGTAGCGGTCATACATGCCATCGACCTGCGCCAGCGGCACGACCTGTGCGAAGCGCGTGCTGAAGAACCTGCGCGACATGGTCATGACGCGCCGCCAGCTTCCCCAGGAAAGGAACACGGGGAAAGTCGACTTGATGGTCTGCCACCCGACCAGCACGCCAGAAGTCGGCGCGGGGTCGATGACGACGCCGGCCACGCCGAGCCCGCGGTCAAGCAGGTGCTGCGTAACGGTGCCGCCGAACGAGTGCCCGATCAAGATGGGCGGCTCGGGCAGTGCGCGTATGAGGCGATCGTAGTGATTGATGAGTTCGTTGATGCCGACCTTGGCAAGAGCGGGATTTGGGGACGCACGTAGCTCGGCCGGAGTACGGTCGTCGAGCGGCCACGACGGAGCGACAACCGCATAGCCCTTGGCCTCATAGCGGGCCTTGAAGCCTTCCCAACTGTGGGCGTTCAGCCAGGCGCCATGAATCAGCATGATGGTCTTGGACATTGGTCGCTCCGTCGGTTCTGCCTGATAGCCGTGGGCACCGGTGCGCAGCGCCATCACCAATCGGGCCGAGCCGTCTGTCGGTGCCACACGCCCGTGCTCCATGTTTGCCGATCGACCAGCGTGCCGACCGGATTCATGTGGAGAACGCTATGTCGAGAGCGCGCGTGCAGTCGACTGCATCAAGGCCGTGGACGACCCATACCGCAGTATAGGATTGATCGTGATCCTACGCGACCGGCGTACCGCCGAGATGCAAGAGGCACAGCCGTCGTTGCCTGCTCGAGCGGTGTCTTCCGACGCTTCCGCCAGATCACCCGTGCTTGCAACGGGGTCTGCCATGGACCTTCGCACTGCCTGACCGATACTTCCGTTTGATAGTCGCGCATGCCAACGGCGGCGCAATCTCCGCAGACGCCGGGTGGCTGTCCTTGGAAGCATTTGCCAACCCACGGGGTCAACGGCGGAGGCGGTCGATGGCCGTGGGAAAGGCGATCAACAGGAGACGAACATGAACGTAAACATGAGCCTGGACGACATTTCACACTCCGGTCGACCTGGGTCCGACGAACTCGTTCCGTCGCGCTACGCGCTGAAGGTTGGCGAGATTGACGTGCTGGTTGTCAGCGACGGGATCCTGCCAATTCCATCCCCGACCATCGCATACAACGTCGACCCGGCCGTCCGGTCAGCCTGGCTGGAGGACGAGTTCCTGTCTCCGGAGATGCTCGAGTGGCCGCTGAACGTGGTCGTGGTGCGCAGCGGCGGCCAGACCATACTCGTCGATGCTGGCCTGGGCGCGGACCCGGACTTGCATCTGCCGCGGGCTGGGCAGTTGATCCATCGTCTGAAGGCTGCCGGCATCGATCTCGGGTCAGTGACCGACGTGGTGCTGACCCACATGCACATGGACCATATTGGCGGGCTGCTCATAGACGGAGTGAAGGACCAACTGCGTCCGGACCTGCGGATACACGTGGCGGCCGCCGAGCTAAAGTTCTGGGAGTCGCCTGATTTCTCCCGCGTCTCCATGCCGGAAGGGTTCCCAGACGCACTTCGGCGGGCAGCCGAGCGGTTCGCGAACGAGTACCGCAACCAGCTGCGTCCGTTCGATCAGGAGTACGAATTGGCGCCGGGCGTAGTCCTCCAACGCACCGGCGGCCACACCCCCGGGCACAGCGTGGTCCGCCTGGCGTCAGGCGGTGACCGGCTGACATTCGCCGGGGACCTCGTGTTTCAGGTCGGATTCGATCATCCCGACTGGCACAACGGCTTCGAACATGACCCAGAGGAAGCGGCACGCGTCCGCGTCAGTCTCATGCGGGAGCTCGCGGCGAACCGCGAGCCGCTGGTGGCCACCCACCTGCCGTTCCCTTCGGTTTGCCATGTGGCTGTGGATGGCGACGCCTTTCGTTGCGTACCGGCTGTCTGGGACTACTGACCGCCACCGTGTGAGAACCGAACCAGCCTAGATAAGGTCGTCATCGAGAGGGCTGTCCCGACATGATCATCTGTTCATGCAATGTGTTGAGCGATCAGGACGTCCGCTCCGCCGTCGAGGCGGACCAGACGCGCTCGATCAGTCAGGTCTATGGCTGTCTCGGCTCCAGGCCCAAGTGCGGCCATTGTGCGCGCGCCATCCGCCGCCTCATGGACGAGGCGCTCGGCAGCGCGTGTGCATCCTGTAACGGCTGCGCGCGGTCCTCCGAATGCTGACGGGGCCGCCGCCAGCCGACCTCTGGGAGTAACGCTGCCGAAATGGAGCAACCATGACAGACCCTGCCCCCCACATCGACTTCGCCAACCTGCCCGCGCCATCCGAGGGCATCTTGGTGACGTTGTTCATCACCGTGCGCAAGGTCGCCCGGTCCCGGGACTTCTACTCGCGCGTGCTAGGGGGCACCGTCGTCCTGGACGAGAACCCGTGCATGGTTAAGCTGTCCAATTCGTGGATCATCATGAACCCCGGCGGGCCGCCCACCGGCGACAAGCCGGGCATCTCGGTGGTCGACTACCAGCCCGGCAATACCACCTCGATCTTCCTTAACTTGCGGGTCGCTGACATCCAGGCCTGCTACGTGGAATGGAAAGCAAAGGGGGCGGAGTTTGTCACGCCTCCCATCGATCGTGGAGCGGAGATTCGCTGTTACATGCGTGACCCGGACGGCTACCTCATCGAGGTCGGCCAGTCCACCGGCCTGCCGCACGGCAAGCTCGCCGTGAAGCGCCCGGAGGACCTCTCTGGCTGAACTCTGTCACCCGCCGGCAACTCCGGTCGGCAACCCACCACCCGCCAATCTGGCGCACTTCGACAAACCCATGAACAGAAAGATGACGAAAGGACACAGACAATGAACGTGATCACGAAAATGGACGGCATTCGGCAGGGGCCCGACGAGTTGGTTCCCTCGCGCTATGCCGTGCGGGTCGGCGACATTGACGTCTTGGTGATCAGCGATGGGGTGGTAACGCCGCCAGCCGAGTCAATGGCCACCAACGCCGACCCGGCCGTCCGGGGGGCCTGGCTGGATGACATGTTCCTGTCGCGGGACTCGTTCGATTGGGCGCTGAACGCGGTGGTGGTGCGCAGCAGCGGCAAGGTCATCCTCATCGACAGTGGAATAGGAGGGGAGGTCCCGGACTTCCCGCGGGCCGGGCAGTTTGGACATCGACTAGCGGCCGTCGGCGTCGAGCTCGCGTCCGTGACCGACGTGGTGCTGACCCACATGCACTTTGATCACGTCGGCGGGCTGCTCGTCGACGGGGTGAAGGAACAGTTGCGCCCGGACCTGCGGATTCACTTGGCCGCTGCCGAGGCCAAGTTCTGGGAGTCACCCGATTTCTCCCGCACCGCCATGGGGCCGATGCTCTCGGACGTGGCGCGCCGGTCTGCCAAGCACTTCCTGGACGAGTACCACAGCCAGCTACGGCCGTTCGAGGCTGAATACGAGGTGGCGCCGGGCGTGGTCGTCCAACGCACCGGCGGCCACACCCCGGGGCACAGCGTGGTCCGTATCACGTCCGGCGGTGACCGGTTGATGTTTGCCGGCGACGCGATTTTCCCGGTCTCGTTCGACCACCCCGAATGGCACAACGGATTCGAACACGACCCCGAGGAGGCGACCCACGTTCGGCTCCGTCTGATGCGGGAGTTGGCGGAGACCGGCGCGTGGTTGGTATCCACGCACATGCCGTTTCCGTCCATCGGCCGCGTGGCGGCCGTCGGCAACCTCTTCCGTTGGGTGCCGGCCTGGTGGGACTACTGACCGCGCGCAGGGCCGAACGAGCCGCGATACGATCTCCGTCCGAGAACTATCGCGCCATGATCATCTGGTCATGCAATGTGTTAGCGATCAGGATGTCCGCTCCGTGGTCGAGGCGGAGCGGACGTGCTCGGTCAGTCATGTCTATGGCTGTCTCGGCTGCAGGCCCAAGTTGGGCCGCTGCGTGCATACCATCCGTCGCCTCGAGCGGCAAGGGTTCGCGGCTTTGACGACATGGATCACGGGCGCTGTCGCACTGCAAAGTGTGCGCGGGTGTCGATTTGACTGAGCGCCACCGCCTTTCCCCACGCTCGGGGATCCAGCGATATTTTTCTATAGTGTTAGGCGTGATGACCTGTCTCCCTTCGGCAAAGAGCTGTGTGGAAGGGGAAAGTCTGACCTGAAGCCGACGCACGTTTTCCACGACGCGAACGGCTTTGCGCCACATCTTGTTCGAGGAGATTTTGGCGTTTGCCGAAAGCTGCCTTCCAGCGACTTAGCTGCTGAATGCGGTCTTCCAATCACTCCTGACGGCATGTTGGTTTGGCTAGCACATGAGACGGTGTCTCCTTGCTGACTAGGGTCCCCAATCGACGGATGCATCTATCCTAGACCTTGGCATCACATGACAGATGCTTCCGTTCGATAGTCTGGACCTGCAGCTCCGGTGCATCGTCTGGAGCGAAGACAGCCGATGCGCCAGGCAGTTGGCCCGGTCAGACAACTCAACCCTGAAACACGAACGAGGAGGTTTCATGATGAAGATCGTGGTTATTGGTGGCACCGGGCTGATCGGCTCGAAAACAGTCGAGAGGCTGCGCAGGAAGGGACATGAAGTATTCGCCGCGTCACCGAACGGCGGTGTCAACACGATTACCGGCGAAGGCCTCGCCGAAGTGCTCACCGGAGCGCAGACCGTCATCGACCTGGCGAATTCGCCTTCCTTCGAGGACAAGGCGGTTCTGGAGTTCTTCGAGACCTCCGGCCGGAACTTGCTCGCGGCCGAAAAGGTGGCGGGCGTCAAGCACCACATCGCACTTTCGATCGTGGGCGCCGAGCGTCTGCCTGACAGCGGCTATATGCGCGCCAAGATGGCCCAGGAAAAGCTTATCCGGGGCTCCGGCATCCCTTACACCATCGTCCACTCAACGCAGTTTTTCGAATTTCTGGGCGGCATCGCTCAGTCAGGAACAGTCGGGGACACCACAACAGTTTCGAGTGCCTATTTTCAGCCAATCGCATCTGACGACGTCGCGGACATCATGACCGACGTCGCGCTCTCACCGCCGGTCAACGGCGTGATCGAGATCGCAGGCCCGGAACCGATCCGCATGAGTGAGATGGTCGCGCGGTTTTTTAAGGCTACGAACGATCCGCGCAAAGTAACAGCGGATCCCCACGCGCAATATTTTGGCACGCAGCTGGACGACCGCTCGCTCGTGCCAGGCGACCATCCGCGCATCGGCACAACGCGCTTCGAAGACTGGTTCAGCCACGCCCCGCTCCAGCGGCATTGATATGCTGCACCATGTCCTCGATGCCGCGATCATCAAGTAAAATGTGAAGCGGCACAACGTGCTGACAAATAAGAAAGAAGAAAATCGGATGACATACCACGTGAAAGAGCAGGCGATCACAGACGGACTTACTGGATTTTACGTCTACAACGACGAAAATTACGTCGCCGGGCCGTGGATCGAGGGCTGGGAGGCCGAGCGTTACATCGAAACCCTGACTGAAGGGCGCTATATGGCAAAGGCTGACCGCACGACCGTCATGCGGGGCCGCAGAAGTAGCGGCAAACTTGTACTGCGCGATAGGTTCGAGCATCAGTCCCATGATGCCGGCGACTTCGAACACGATCTGAGTCATCGCGCGTCGCGCCGTGATGTCTTGTTGGGCGCCTTTACCACCGCGGTTGCGGCCGGTCTGGTCCGCGCTACACCCGCTCGGGCGGAGCACCAAATCCTTCCATCTACCGCGGCAAGCAGAGGAGCAACGAGCATGGGCACGATCACCACCCGTGACGGCACGGAAATCTACTACAAGGACTGGGGCTCCAAGGATGCCCAGCCGATCGTATTCCACCACGGGTGGCCTCTGAGCGGCGACGATTGGGATACGCAGATGCTCTATTTTCTCGGCCAGGGCTACCGCGTCATCGCCCATGACCGGCGCGGCCATGGCCGCTCGGCACAGGTGAGCGAAGGTCACGACATGGACCACTACGCCGCTGATGCCGCCGCCGTGTTCGAACATCTCGACCTGAAAAATGCCGTTCATGTCGGTCACTCCACCGGTGGCGGCGAAGCTGCTCACTATGTCGCGCGGCATGGTCAGCATCAGAACCGTGTAGCCAAGCTCGTGCTGATCGGCGCCGTGCCGCCGATCATGGTGAAGACGCCTGCCAACCCAGGCGGCCTGCCAATCGAAGTTTTTGACGGCTTGCGCAAGGCGCTTGCGGACAATCGGGCGCAGTTCAACCTCGATTTCTCGGGCGGTCCTTTTTACGGGTTCAACCGGCCGGGCGCGAAGCCAATTCCGGGCGTCATTCAAAACTGGTGGCGGCAGGCGATGATGGGCAGCGCCAAGGCACAATATCAAGGCATCAAGGCCTTTTCAGAGACCGACTTCACCGACGACCTAAAGGCCATCAATGTGCCAACGCTCGTGATGCATGGCGACGACGACCAGATTGTTCCCATTGCCGACTCGGCGCTGCTCTCGGCCAAGATTCTGAAAAACGCGACACTCAAGGTTTACGAGAAATTCCCGCATGGCATGTGCACGACCCATGCCGATACAGTGAACCCGGACTTGCTCGCCTTCATCAGGTCATAGGCTCGCGCCGCGTCCCCCCGGCAAGAGCCCGATCGCCGGCCGCCCCTCCCATCGGCCGGCGATCCCCTTTCACAAACAGGAGCCAAGAAAATGATCAGAACGACCCTCTTCATCGCTGCCGTCGCAGCCATCTCCGCAACCGGCGCCCTGGCCGACGATTCGCACGGCGCCAAGGCCACGCTGGTCTACGACCAGCCGCTGCCCAACGTGCCAGGAAAGAGCATCAAGGGCGTGCTCGTCGAATACGGGCCTGGCGGAAGTTCCCAGGCGCATACTCACGCAAAATCGGCTTTCATCTATGCCACGGTTCTCGAAGGAGCAATCAATACTCAGGTCAACTACGGTCCGGTGAAAACATATCGGGCCGGCGAAAATTTTTCCGAGTCCCCGGGTGATCATCACACCTTCGAGGAGAATGCCAGCAAGACGGAACGCGCTCGGATGCTTGCCGTATTCGTCGTCGATACGAAAGACACCAATCTGACGACCTTCGACAAGTGAGCTCGACCGAAGGAAAGGCGATCTCTCGGAGGATTTTGATGCAAATCGAACAACTCAACGCGATGACGAAGGCTCGCCTGATGGTGATCGACGCCAATGCGGCGGTGCAAGCCGCCGCTCTTTCGCTTTCGAAGCCCGGTATTGGCCTTGTCGTTGTGTGTGACGACAATGGAGCGGCGGCAGGCGTTCTAAGCAAATCCGACCTCATCCGCCACCTTACCAGCCCGGGATCGCCGGCGCCGCTGGCCTCGGCCCTCATGACCAGCTCAATCGTGTCATGCGGTCCGCAGGACGATCTTCACACCGTCTACCAGACTATGGCTTCGCGAAGCTTGCAAAACCTCCCTGTGCTCGATGTCGGCGCAAAGCCTCTCGGCATATTGGATATACGTGATGCGATGAGAGCTCTTTTCCGTGAAGAAGAGGTGGAGGAGCAGATGCTCTTCAATTACGTCACGGGCGTTGGATACCGGTAGATAGTCTCTGTAACGGAGGTACTGCCGCAGCGCGACCACGACCTTGCCGGGCTAGGCGTTAGCGCGCGTGATGACCTTGTCCAAGATCCCGATGTCAAAGCCTTTCTTTAGGATTGCGATCCGCGAGCTTAAAATTAGCCGCTCTGGCTATTGCCGCTCCGGCAATCATGGGTTCGTCCGCAAAACCGGCGATCTAAGCGCAATGGAACCGGGCACCGCTGAAGCCATCGGGACTGGATCCGTTGGGCCTCGATTTCCAATCTCTGGGGCGCGTGCATCCTGCACCTTTGCAGAGGGTCTCAGATACTCACGTAGAATGTCTTTGCATGACGTGGCGGGGCATTCTGCTCCCTGTAACTGACTACGAAGCTTTGACGGAGGAAAGCAATGCGCAGTGCCATTGGAATGCCGTCGCACCGGGCCCACCTGGCCGTGCCAGCTTTCATTGGCCGTGCCATCGTTGCGATGTCGGAATTCATCCAACTGCCATCTGGGGCGCGCGACTTCATTTCACCGCGCTACAGGCCCGGCCTCCTCTGCATTAGGCGCGCGGCACCGGTCCGTGCGCGTCGCGCAACCGATGTTGAAGCCAGGCAGGTGAAGGGCGAGCATAGGGGAGTCGGAAGCTGTTGGGGAGTATCGCCCGTCCAACGGCAGATCTGGCGGAAAACGCCATGAACGACAGGACGAATGAGATGTCCGAAATGTCCCGAACAGATTTCGGAAACGCAACCGAGATGGTGCCGGGGAAGCAGCCGGCGGCCTTCGTCGAGCGACCGGCGAGCCCGTCCGCCGAACAGCTCGAATCTCTACCGGTTCGCGGGGAGGTTACTCCCGGTGGAGTCGTTGCGCCGGTGCCGAGGCGCCGCTTCAAGCGCATGGCTCTCGCGACCACACTTCTGGCCAGCATAATTGGCGGCGGTTATTGGGGGCACGGTTACTGGACCACGGGCCAGTATCTGGAGTCGACCGACGACGCTTATTTGAAGGCCGACTACACGACTGTGGCCCCAAAGATTTCGGGCTATATCGCCGCCGTGCTGGTGCGTGACAACCAGATGGTCGAGGCAGGGCAGATTCTCGCCCGCATCGACGACCGCGACTTCCGTGCCGCGCTTGCCCAGGCGTATGCCGAGGTCAAGGCCGCCGAGGCGGCCGTCCGTAACCTCGACGCACAGATTGCGCTCCAACATTCGCTAATCGAGCAGGCAAAGGCGACGGCCGCCGCAACGCAGGCCTCGCTGACGTTCGCCAGCGCCGACGCCGATCGATATACGACGTTGGCCAAGAGCGGCACTGGCACCGCCCAGAAAGCCCAAGCCAGCCGCGCCCAAGCCGACCAGCTCGTCGCCGGCCTGCAGCGCGACGAGGCTTCCGTGGCTGCAGCGCAAGCCAAGATCGATGTGCTCGCCACCGAGCGCGACAGTGCCGTGGCCCAAATGGACCGTGCCGAAGCAGCCGCCGAGCAGGCCCGGCTGAACCTTTCCTACGCTACGATCACGGCACCGGTGGATGGAACGGTCGGCGCGCGCACGCTTAGGGTCGGGCAGTATGTGGGATCAGGCACGCAACTGATGGCTGTCGTGCCGATGGATGCTGTTTACGTCGTCGCCAACTTCAAAGAGACGCAGCTCGCCCATGTCCGCGACGGTCAGCCGGTGCGCGTTACCGTCGACGGCTTTCCGAGTGTCCAACTGAAGGGGCACGTCGACAGCCTGTCGCCAGCGAGCGGCCTGGAGTTCGCGCTGCTGCCGCCCGACAACGCAACTGGCAACTTCACCAAGATCGTGCAGCGTATCCCAGTGAGGATCGCCATCGACAATCACGAGTTCGGCGGGCTGCTCAGGCCTGGCATGTCCGTCGAGCCGACCATCGACACGAAGGCGACCGTGCTGGCTGAAGCAGGCAGGTTCGCCGAGGCCGACACATTCGCCGGCAACACGGAGGCGGCCGCGGACGGCGCCCGGGTAGAAGAGCGTTGAGCGCCAAATCAAGCCGAGCTTGCCAAAAACGCCAATCCGACGGTGCGGACTGACGACCTTTCCACCGTTCGCGCGATGTTTGACACGCGCTGTCATGCCCATTCTTCCATGAGTTCAAGGACCCGCAATCATGACCTCCGCTGTCTCCTCGTTCCCAACTTCGGCTCGCGCCCAGAGCGCTGCCGGGACAGTTGGTACCGCCAATTCGGCACGGGTTTGGGTGGCGGTGGTCGGCTCTGCCCTGGGCGCATTCATGGCCGTGCTCAACATCCAGATCGTCAATGCTTCGCTTGCCGACATCCAGGGGGCGATTGGGGCCGGGATCGACGACGGCGGCTGGATCTCGACCTCGTACCTCATTGCGGAGATTGTGGTGATCCCTTTAACCGGCTGGCTGTCCCAGGTCTTCTCGCTGCGTACCTATCTGATCACCAATGCGGTGCTGTTCCTCGCGTTCTCGGTCGCCTGCGCCTTCGCCGCCAACCTGGGTCAGATGATTGTTTTAAGAGCGATCCAAGGTTTCACCGGTGGCGTACTCATCCCGCTCGCCTTCACCATCGTCATCACACTGCTGCCGAAAGCCAAGCAGCCGATCGGCCTGGCGCTGTTCGCGCTGTCGGCTACGTTCGCGCCGGCGATTGGCCCGACCATCGGCGGCTATCTCACTGAAAACTGGGGCTGGCAGTACATCTTCTACGTCAACTTGGTGCCCGGGGCGCTGATGGTCGGCATGCTGTGGTTCTCGCTCGATCGAAAGCCGATGGGGCTTGGCCTGCTCGGCAAGGGCGACTGGTCGGGCATCGCCACGATGGCCCTCGGGCTGGCTGCGCTGCAGACCGTGCTCGAGGAGGGCAACAAGGAAGACTGGTTCGGTTCGCCCTTTATCGCGCGGCTGGCGATCGTCGCAGTCGTGTCGCTGACGCTGTTCGTCTGGATAGAGCTCACCTCGAGCCATCCGTTACTGAATCTCAGGTTGCTCGTCCGCCGCAACTTCGGCTTCGGCATCCTCGCCAACTTCCTGCTTGGCATTGCGCTCTACGGCTCGGTCTTCATTGTTCCTGTCTATCTCGCCCGCATTCAGGGCTACAATGCCGAGCAGATCGGCTTGGTGCTTGCGTGGACCGGCCTACCGCAGCTCGTCCTGATCCCGCTGGTGCCTGGCCTCATGCAGCGGTTCGACATTCGTCTCGTCATCGCGATCGGCTTTGCGTTGTTTGCCGCCTCCAACTTCATGAACATCCACATGAGCGGATCATATGCCAGCGACCAGCTGTTCTGGCCGAATATCGTGCGCGCCATCGGCCAGGCCCTTATATTGGCGCCGCTCTCGGCGATCGCCACGTCAGGTATCGAGACGGAAAATGCCGGCTCGGCTTCGGCCCTTTTCAATATGACTCGCAACCTCGGCGGCGCCGTCGGCATCGCGCTGCTGCAAACTTTCCTCACCAAGCGCGAGCAGTACCATTCGAACGTGCTAGTACAATCGGTGTCCGTGTTTCAGGACGCAACCCGCGTCCGCATTGCGCGGCTCACCACCTACTTCCTGTCGCATGGCATCAACGACCAGGCACTCGCCGCACAAAAAGCGATTCTTGCCATCGCGCTGAGGGTCCGCCAGCAGGCCTACGTCATGGCCTTCAATGACACGTTCCTCCTGCTGGGCGTCAGCTTGACGATCGCGTTGGCGGCGGTCCTGCTGCTGAAGAAGCCCGGCCACGTGACAGCCGGCGGCGCCCACTGACACATTGTGATCGCCAAGATGGGACCGAAGCCCGTAGGCGTGAGCAGTCAGTAAAAGTCTCCGTTCTTATCTGGGATCCGGTCCGCGATTATCGTGGTAAGGTAAGGGGAATTCGCGCTCCTACCAGCGCGGAGCGCGAGACGCTAT
Source organism: Mesorhizobium sp. PL10 (assembly GCF_053714315.1). NCBI lineage: Bacteria > Pseudomonadati > Pseudomonadota > Alphaproteobacteria > Hyphomicrobiales > Phyllobacteriaceae > Mesorhizobium > Mesorhizobium sp. PL10. The sequence goes on from NZ_JBSKBR010000016.1 coordinate 13,852, forward strand.
CAAAGGACATTCGCTGGTTCGTGCCCCAAGGCCAGTAGCGCGCAATGCATGGATTTCCATAGGATGCGCCTTTGATATGGTGGCACTAGGATAATACGGTGTGAATTCGCGCGCCCAGGTAGGTGCTACGCCAAGCGCTGACGGTCCTCGCGCCGTCCTTGTAGGCAGGAGAAGCCGATGATGCGCGCCTGGTCGCACCGTCCAAAATTCTTACATTTGGGGCTTTTTTTCGCGGCTTACGTCTTGGGCTGCGGTTTTGCTCAGCTGCTCGCAATCGTACCTGGAACAGGCATTTCCGTTTGGCCTCCGAGCGGGCTTTTCATTGCCACGCTTGTTGTTACCTCCAGGCGCAGCTGGCCATGGTGGGTGCTGTCCGGCTGCCTGGCTGAACTTTTCAGCAATTACCTTTGGTTCCACAGTCCGCCGGCCGCGGCCTTGCTGATTTTTGTCGGCAACGCTCTTGAGGCGGCAGTCGGCGCCTGGCTCGTGAACCGGACCAGCAAGCGGCCGGGGGAACTGGATAGCCTGCAGGAAGTACTCGCGTTCGTCGTGCTTGCCGCTGGAATTGCGCCGGTCGTAAGCGCGACGGTCGGAAGCGCAACACTTGCTTGGTTTGGCATGCAATCGCAAACCTTCACGGGGGCTTGGCCCCTATGGTGGATCGGAGACGCCACTGGGGTTCTGATCGTCGCGCCGCTGGCGCTGGTTGTGTTCCAGAACTGGCGAGCCAAGGCGCACCTCTCGGCCGCGCGATGGACGGAAGTTTGCGTCCTGGGGCTGATCTTTCTGGGTGTCGCCGCACTTTCCTTGAGCGGTTACTTGCCTTTCGCCTACATCATCTTGCCGCCCCTTCTTTGGGCGGCGGTGCGCTTTGACTTCAAGGGCGCAGCCGTCGCCTTGATCCTCCTTGCTCTGGTCACAGGGGTATTCACAGCATTCGGCGCTGGCGAATTTGCCGGTGATCCCGAGGCCCTAAAGCACAACCAGATTATGCTGCAGCTTTTCCTGGGGATCTCCGCATTATCAGCACTGATCGTGGCCGCTATATCCCGACAGCATCAGCTGGCACTGCTCACATTGGGTGAAAGCGTGGAGGCGCTGCGCGACCGCGAGCAAGAACTCTCGCTGCTCGTAGACATGGTTCCGAGCCACGTTTGGCGATTGACGCCCGAAGGCCAGCCGACTTTTTTCAACAAGCGAATGGTCGATTTCCTCGGCCTGAATGTCGCCGATTTGGACAAGCCTGGGATGAGCAGGCTCGAAGCGGTTATGGAGACTATCCATCCAGACGATGCAGCAGGCTTCGGCGGTTCGCTCCATCGCTGCCTCGACACTGGCGAGAGCTTCGTGATGCGCTATCGCCTGCGTCGCGCCGACGGGGTCTACCACTGGATGTCGAGCCGGGCGGAGCCAATGCGGGACCAGGTCGGGCGCATCGTCCAGTGGTACGGTCTGTGCCATGACATAGACGATCAAGTGAACGCCGAGGAAGCGCTCCGACGAAGCGAGCGGCAGCTCCAGGAGATGGTCGACGCCGTACCGGTCCGGATCTGGAGCGCAATGCCTACGGGCGGGCAGGTCTATTTCAACAAGCGATACGTCGATCATTTCCGCGACGTCATCGCGAATTTCGAAACTCTTGAAGAACCGCGCATCGAAAATTTGCTGCAAGAACTGGTTCATCCCGACGATAGTCCCGAGGTGGAGCGCACATTACAGCATTGTTTCGAAACTGGCGGCTCGTCCGCCATGCGGTTTCGTTGGCGGGAGAAAGACGGCGCCTATCGCTGGGCAGAATGCAGGGTAGCGCCTCGGCGCGACGAAGTCGGAGCGGTTGCGCAATGGTATGGGGTTTCTCTCGACATCGATGATGAGGTGCGTGCGCAAGAGGCGTTGCGCGATCGGGAGCGCGAACTCTCGCAGCTCGTGGACATGGTCCCGGTCCAGATCAGGCGTATGACACCCGACGGCGAGCCGACATTCTTTAACAAGCGCTTGCTGGACTTTTTCGGCCTGGACGACATAGCGGCTTTGGACAAGCCGGGCATGAGCCGGCTGGCTGCAATCATAGGGACCCTCGTCCATCCCGATGATGCAGGTACCCTGCTGGAGACAGCCCGCCACTCCTTCGCCACAGGCGAGCCCTTCTCCGTGAAATATCGCATGCGCCGCGCCGACGGTGTCTATCGCTGGGTTGATGGCCGCGGGGAACCGCTGCGAGATCAAAGCGAAGCGATCGTGCAATGGTACGTAGTTTCCATCGACATCGACGATGAGATGCGCGCACAGGAAGCGCTGCGCGACCGGGAGCGGGAGCTCTCGCAACTCGTGGATTTGGTTCCGAGCCTGCTCTGGCGGTTGAGTCCGGAGGGCGAGCCGACCTTCTTCAACAAGCGCCTGATAAATTTTCTCGGCCTGGACACAGCTGATGCAGACAAGCCGGGCATGAGCCGGCTGGCGGCCTTCATGGAAGCCGCGGTCCATCCTGATGATGCAGCTAGCCTTAAGGAAACGCTCAAGCATTCCTTCGTCACCGGCGAGCGCTTCACCAAGAAGTACCGCCTGCGGCGTGCAGACGGCGTCTATCGCTGGGTGGAAGGCACGGCAGAACCATTGCGGGATGAGAGCGGGCGCATCGTCCAGTGGTACGGCCTCTCGCATGACATTGACGATCAGCTGCGCGTCGAGGAGGCGCTACACGAGAGAGAGCGGTCTCTCTGGCAGCTCGTTGAAACGCTACCGGCAATGATCGATTGCGCCGCGCCGGATGGCGAGCCGAGATATCGCAGCCAGCAGCTCCGCGAATTCCTCGGATACCACCTTGAAGAATTGGACGGAACTGGAAAGTCCCGGTTGGCCGGCACACTCGATGCGGGCGTTCATCCCGATGACCTGGCGGGTGTCAAAGACAGATATGCCCATTCGTTGTCCACCGGTGAGCCCTATGCGCGAAAGCACCGGCTAAGGCGTTTCGACGGCGAATATCGTTGGGTCGAGACGCGCGCGGCGCCAATGCGCAACGCCGAAGGTGCCATCGTGCAGTGGAACGTGATCTGCCTGGACATCGATAGCGAGGTTCGGGCGCAGGACGAGCTTCGTGTAGCGCGAGAGAGCCTTGCCCGTGCGAGCCAGGCGGCGAGCCTTGCCGAACTCTCCGCTTCGATCGCGCACGAGGTCAATCAACCCTTGGCGGCCGTGGTGGCCAACTCACATGCGTGCCAGCGTTGGCTCATGGCGGATCCGCCCAACATCGAGCGGGCGCAGAAAACGGTGGACCGCATCATCCGCGACGCAAATGCCGCCGCCGAGGTCGTTAGCCGCATCCGCGCCTTGTTCAAGTCATCCACAGCGACGAGGAGCTCTATGGCGCTCGATGGCGTCATAGCCGAAGCGCTGGATCTTATGGCCGAGGAGGCGGCGCGGCATCGTGTTCGCATCAATACGGAAATCGAAAGGGATCTTCCGCCCGTGGTGCTCGATCGTATTCAGATTCAGCAGGTGTTGATCAATCTGATGCGCAACGGCACCGAAGCGATGGATTCCATAGGGGATGGCAGAGTTCTGGGCCTGCGCGTGCGCCGGATGGAGGACGCGATCCAAACCGAGATCAGCGATCGCGGGTGGGGCGTCGAGTTCCCCGACAAGATCTTCGAGCCTTTTTTTTCGACGAAGGAACATGGGATGGGTATGGGCTTGGCGATTTGCAGATCAATCGTCGAGTCGCACGGCGGGCGGCTGTCGGTGGAGAAGAACGAGCCGCACGGCGCGAAGTTCATTTTCACCTTGCCGGTAGAAGCGCAAGTGGCGGCATGATGACGGATGACCATATCGTCTTGATCGTGGACGACGATGCGCGTATCCGGGAGGCGCTCGTAGAGTTGCTGGCTTCACACGGCATGCGTGCCGTCGCGTTCGGATCGGCAGGGGATTATGTCAACGCTGATAAGCCGAACGTCCCAGCCTGCCTGGTCCTCGATGTCGAGTTACCGGATATCAACGGCCTCGATCTGCAGGGGCAGATCTCGGAAAGGGATCATCCACCGATCGTTTTCATAACTGGCCATGGCGACATCCCGTCCTCGGTGCGTGCGATCAAGCACGGCGCCGTGGACTTCCTGACCAAGCCTTTCAGTGATGCCGACCTCATGGCTGCAATCCATGCGGCGATCACACTGGATCGGGAATTCAGATCGGAGCGTGCTGAGCTTGGCGTGTTGAAACAGCGCTATCTGGAACTCACGCCACGCGAACGTGAGGTGCTGCCGCTGGTGGTGAGTGGCCTGCTCAACAAGCAGGCCGCCGCCGAACTGGGGATCAGCGAGGTCACTTTGCAAATCCATAGAAGGAACGTCATGCAGAAGATGATGGCGGCGTCCCTAGCCGATCTCGTGCGTATCGCGGAGCGACTGGAAATACCGATAACCCACTCGCGCCGAGCGGGAGGGAGTGAGCGTGAGCAAGCATAAACTTGTAGTGGCGGTTGTCGACGACGATCCAAGACTCCTCGAGTCAATGGAGGAACTTCTTGAGTCAGCCGGCTATGTGGCCCGCAGTTTCTCATCGGCGCGACAATTGTTGATCAGCGGGCTATCGGGGCTGGACGTGCTCATCACCGACATCGGGATGCCTGGCATGGATGGCTTTGAACTTCGTGACCTGGTGAGGAGGGCGCGTCCGGAACTGCCGGTTTTCCTGATCACAGGCCGCCACGAGATAGCCGACCAGGACCGCGCGCAAGGCATCAGCGGGTTCTTCCGCAAGCCCTTCGATGCCCACGCCTTGCTTGCGATCGTCGGCGAGACTTTGCGCAACCATGATACGGAGGACGGACATGAGAGTTGACCAGCCGCTTTTACGGAGATCGGCGCCGTCAGTGCAGCGGAAAGATGAAGCGGAGCAGCCACTCGTCATTATTGTCGATGACGATGCATCTGTTCGGGAGGCGTTGTCGGAATTGATCCTGTCTGCGGGTTTCCAGCCCGTCTGCTTTGCCTCGACCCGCGAATTGCTTGACGCCGATGTGTTGGACAGTCCAGGCTGCCTGATCGTCGACGTGCGGATGCCAGGAGCGAGCGGTCTCGATCTGCAGCGTCATCTGGCGAAAAGCGGAAACCCTAAACCCATCGTCTTTCTGAGCGGGCATGGCGACATTCCGATGACTGTCCAGGCAATGAAGGCCGGCGCCGTGGACTTTCTCACCAAGCCGGTGCGCGACCAAACATTGCTTGACGCTCTGATCGCGGGCATTGCGATGGATGCTGCGCGGCGGGCGCAAGCCGTGGTGGTCAAGCGCAACATCGAGCACGTCGAGACCCTGACGCCACGCGAGCGCGAGGTACTGCGTGAAGTCGCGCGCGGGCGGCTCAATAAGCAGATCGCGTTCGACCTCGGCATCAGTGAAGTGACGGTCAAGCTGCATCGCGGCAATGTCATGCGCAAGATGGAGGCCGCTTCCATCGGCGAGTTGATCCGGGCATGGGAAACACTGCCCGCGCCGATGCGCGAAGATAGCGCGACCTAGACCCTGGCATTAGCCTAACCATGCCTCGGGCCAATGATTGCCCTGCGCCGTGGACCATTCTTCGTGAAAAGCTGCGGCCATCGCCAGTTCAGCGGTGCGTCGGCTCACGACCTTCCCCAAATTTTCAGAAAGCAGCGTAAGACGACTGCGTTGAGCCGAGCATGGGATCCACTCTAGTGACCCAACACCTGTCTCGCCTCAGGCTGGGAAATCGAGCAATGAACTTCGATCCTGCATTCCTGTCGCGACTGGAATTCGCTTGGATCATCGGCTGGCGCGTCCCGCTGCCGGCCATTACGGTGGCCGCGTTCATCGCGGCGCGGGAAGGTCCTTGCTCAACCTGCTCCATGGCACCGCTGTCAGGCTTGGTCAGCAAGAACGGCAGGTTGTCCGATACCGAGCACCGTAGGCCTAGTCTACTCACCGCGAAGGCCTCCGGACATCTTGGCATGCCTATCCTGCACCTTGGCATGGCACGAGAGATGCTTCCGTAGAATAGGTTCGCGGCCCGGATCGGCGCATCATCCTCGCAAGCCATCACGACTGTCGAGTTTCGATCGCTCCTTCGCCCGCCCTCCCGAGTGCGGCTGCGCAGGTCGACCTGATGATCGTGATGGTGAGCCGGACGTTCAATGCCACACATCACGGGTGGAAACGATGACTAAAGATGGACTTTTCTCCGTTGGCGGATCCCGCCGCGATGTCTTGTTGGCCGGCCTGATCGCCACAGTTGCGGCGGGACTGCCTGTTGCTGCTGCGGCTCGTGCTACTCGAAAGCAAAGCCATTCCACCTCTCAATCAAACAAAGGTACCAAGACGATGAGCACCATCACAGCCAAGGACGGCACCGAAATCTACTACAAGGACTGGGGCAAGGGACCGGTCATCACATTCTCACATGGATGGCCGCTGAGTTCCGATGCTTGGGACGGCCAGATGCTTTTCCTCGCGCAGAAGGGCTTCCGAGTGGTGGCGCACGACCGGCGCGGCCATGGCCGGTCCAGCCAAGCCTCGTCTGGCAATGACATGAACGGCTATGCCGACGATCTCGCAGCGGTAATCGAGGCCCTGGACCTTCAGGACGCGACGCTGGTTGGACATTCCACTGGGGGAGGCGAGGTCGCTCGTTATATTGGACGGCACGGGACCACGCGGGTCGCCAAGGCCGTTCTTATCGCAGCTGTGCCGCCGATCATGGTGAAGACGCCGGCGAACCCTGAGGGTTTGCCGATCGAGGCGTTCGACAGCATACGGGCCGGCCTCGTCAAGGACCGCTCGCAGTACTACCGGGACCTGGCACCGTTGTTTTATGGCGCAAACAGGCCCGGTGCCAAGGTTTCCCAAGGGACTCTGGACCAGTTCTGGCTCTGGAGTATGCAGGCGGGTCTCTTGAACGCCTACGAGAGCGTCAAGGCGTTCTCGGAGACCGACTTCACCGAGGATCTGAAGAAATTCGACGTGCCGACCCTGGTCTTGCACGGCGAGGACGACCAGATCGTTCCCGTCAAGGACTCGGCGGTCAAGTCGGCCCGGTTGATCAAAGGCGCCAAGGATATCTACTACCCCGGGGCGCCGCATGGCATCACCGCTACGCACCAGGATCAGGTCAACGCTGACCTGCTCGCTTTCATCAAAGGATAGCGTTCTTTCAATCACGAACTCGGGGCGTCAGTGACTCCCTGGAGGCGACAATGACCTTTTTTGGCAACCTTTCGCGCACTTTGAATCGCATGTCAGGCGGCCCGCGAGGCCAAACGTTGTGCGCTCGCATTGCTGAACGACAGCCCGATTGCTGGTTCTGTCGGCTTATGTCTCGGATTGTAGAACCGAACCACTGCGCCATCGAACTGGCGAGCTGGGTCAGGCGCGGGAGGCCGACTGAGGCGGAATGGCGGATGGACGATCAATGGAGCCACAACCGCTAAGGCATGAAATTCCTGCCGAATAGGCGGCCTGTGCATACGCGCAACCCGTCAGCGAAGTAGCAGCCAATCCCATTTGAGCGGCCATGGGCGGCCCGGCGACGTGCCAGCATCCTATGCCTAGGCATAGGATAACCAGTGCCCAGGACTCTATAGACCCCGACCGACCGGCAGTAGTACCGTCGGAGCGGTACACCGCTTGGTTACAACCGCGAGGATAGCTATCAACGATTGAAAAGCCATCATCGGGTCGGCGCACGCCGGGTTCACAAGAACCAGAGATGCCTCGTTGGCCACTGCATTGATTGCGGGCGGCCTTGTTGCAATCGCTGAGAGACCGAGCCAACGGGAATGCTCATGCAGATATACGCTTACCCAACCAAACGACCCGGCAAGCGCAGCTTCTATCTGTGGATGCTGCTGCTTGCGGTCGGCTTGCTGCTTTCGGTAGCGCCAGTCTACGCTGAGGGGGTGCTCCGCATACCCTACGTGGCCGATATAGGCACGTTCGATCCGGACAACGGGTTCGAGACCGGCGCGATGAGCGCAATCGACAACGTCTACGAAGGTCTCGTCGAGTACGAGCCGGGTTCTATCAAGATCGTTGGTCTGCTCGCTAAAAGTTGGGAGATCTCGGACGACGGGCTGACTTACACCTTCCGCCTGGTCGACGGTGTCAAGTTCCATGATGGCACGCCCTTCAATGCGGCGGCGGTCATAAAGTCGTTCGAACGCCGACGCGATCGTGGACTGATCCTGAGTTACTCCTTGGCCAACGTGAAGGACATGAGGGCGCCCGACGGTTCGACGGTCGTGCTCACGCTCGGCCATCCTCAGCCCTCGCTCCTTGACAGCCTCGCCAGCGCCTGGGGCCCGAAGGTCATCAGCCCGGCGGCGCTGACCGAACATGACAAAGGTGACTTCGCCAAGACGTGGCTCAACGAGCACGCGGTGGGTACCGGTCCATTCAAGCTCGCCGAGTTCAAGCGAGGTGAGCGCTATGTGCTCGAACGCAACGATGACTATTGGGGCGGCAAGCCGTTCTTCCGGCAGATCCAGATTTCGGTCGTGCCCGATATCAGCCAGCAGATACTTCAATTGCAGGCGGGTGCGATCGACGCCGTGCCGATCAACTATCCGTTCGCGCAGCTCACCAGCCTGCCGTCGGGTCTGGAGATCACTACCGCCCCGAGCATGATACCGTACGATCTCTTCCTAAAGCCGAACTCGCCGCTCGACGACCCGGAGGTCCGCCACGCGGTTTTGACCGCGGTCAACCCCGCGCTGTGGGTCAAGGACGCCTTTGGAGAGTTCGCGAGCCTGTCGAAGTCGGTTTATCCGAACGTCATGCTCGACCCGGTGAATCCGATCCGGTTCCCCACCGACTTCGAGGCAGCGAAAGCCGCGATCGCCAAACATGGCGCGGTCAATCTGGTCATTGGCCTCCATAGCGCCAACCCGAGCTACGGCCGCATCGCCGACCTGATGATCGCGCAGCTGGCGTCGATCGGCGTAAAGGCAACGGCGTACGTGCTGCCCTCCGGAGCTGCTTACACGCTGAAGGATGACCCGAACCCTCCCGATTTGCTCCTCACGATCGCGGGCCCGGACGCCGCGCATCCGGAGAGCCAGGCCAAGGTGTTCTTCACAAAGGACGGTCCCCTCAACTTTTTTGGCCGGGTGCTGCCGGAAGCCGATGCCATCGTGGACAAGGCCGGGCAGTTGACCGACGTCAAGGAACGCAATGCGCTCTACGAGAGGGCGGGGCAGATGTATTTCGACGCCGGCATCGTCATCCCGCTTGTTGACGTCAACGACGTGGTTGTCCACGCCAAGGGTCTAAGAGACCTTGGACTCCGTCCCGTGTACCCACCCGGTAACATCGACTTCGCCACCGTTCGCTGGGGACCCTGAACTCCGGCCACTCGGTTCATTCCGGAAGCAGGTCAGGTTCGCACCGCAGATGATCAAGATTGCGCACCGAATGTCGGAACCAGTGACCGAGTCCGTCCTCGCCGTCAAAGAGCTCTCAGTCATTCTCAGCCGCGAAGGCCGTCCTTCCCGTGTCCTCGATGGCATCAGTTTCGGCATGTTTCCGGGCGAGATCATCGCGCTGGTCGGGGAAAGCGGTTCCGGCAAGACAAGCATCGGGCTGACGCTTCAGGGGCTCCTGCCGCGCGAACATCTCCCACAGATTGCAGGCTCGATTCGGCTAGCGGGGATCGAGCTTGTCGGCGCGAGAAGGCGCACCTGGCAGTCGGCCCGCCGACACCTCGTCCGCGCCATCGCACAAGATCCGATGGGCGCGCTTAACCCTACGATGACGATCCGCCGCCAGATGCGAGAATCCAATGGGGGATCCGAGGGATCGATCGAAGACTGGCTCAGCCGAACCGGTCTGCCTGACCCTGACCGCATCGCCGATGCGCTTCCGCATCGCCTGTCGGGGGGACAGCGTCAGCGCGTGCTTATTGCAATGGCGATGATGGCAAGACCGAAGCTGCTCATCGCCGACGAGCCGACCACCGCGCTCGACGTCACCATGCAAGCGCAGATCCTCGACCTGTTGCGCGATCTCGCCCGGGATCAGCAGACGGCAATTCTGTTCGTTACGCACGACCTGGGTGTGGCGGCTTCGCTGGCTGACCGAGTCCTGGTCCTCTACGCCGGACGCATCGTTGAAGTGGGCCGCATGCAGGACGTGGCCCACAATGCCACGCACCCCTATTCCGCCGGTCTGCTCGCGGCTCGATACGATCTGGACTCTGATCGACGGCGCCCGCTTCCCACGCTCCCGTCCGAGCGCACGCCCTCCATAAATGTCGAGAGCGCCTGCGCCTACGCGACACGTTGCCCGATCGCCCAGCCAGATTGCACGGCGATCCGCCCACCGTTGGAGCCTCACTCCGTCCCCGGCGGCGCAGTCGCCTGCCTTCACCACGAACAAACCCCATTTTTGTCAGCGCTGCGCGCTGATGCAAAACCATGGCCGGCCCAGGCGATCCAGGAAACCGCCGCGCTGAGGCTGTCCAACGTCGGAAAAACATATGCGACGGGCCCCCGATCGTTTTGGGGACGGCGTCAACCGCAGCCCGTTCTCAGGTCGGTCAATCTCTCGATCAAGCTTGGCGAGTGCGTGGCCCTGGTGGGAGAGAGTGGCGCCGGCAAGACTACCCTTCTGAGGATTTCGGCCGGGCTCGTGGTACCCGAGAGCGGCACTGTTACACGCTTCGACAAGCTTCCTCCGCAAGTCGTGTTTCAAGACCCCGTGGCGGCGCTGACGCCGTGGCTCACGATCGGCGAGCAGATCGGCGGGCGCCTGCGGGCCGTGTCCCTGGACAGCGACTACGGCCGCCGTCGCGTCGGAGAGGCGATGAAGATCGTCGGTCTCGATCCGGTCTTGATGGACGCGCTGCCGGCCGAACTGTCGGTCGGGCAATGCCAGCGCACGGTTTTGGCTCGTGCGGTCATCGTCCCCCCAAGGCTTCTGCTGTGCGATGAGCCGATCAGCGCCATGGATGTGTCGCTGGCCGCCACCACCTTGAACCTTCTCAGCGACCTTCGGCGACGGCTCGACATGGCCATGCTGTTCGTGACCCACGATCTGGCGGCCGCCAGGATCATCGCCGACCGCGTCGCGGTGCTGAAGGACGGCGAGCTGGTCGAAATTGCGGATCCGGATGCCATCATTGCCGCACCACAGTCCTCCTACACCCGGTCTCTCATCGCGGCGATGCCGAGCCTGCAGAGCGGAGGCGGAAGATGACCGGCAGGCCGATCCACGACACGCTGCCTGCGCGGCCTCGGTTCAACTGGCGCGATTTCTTCCGACGTGCCGGTTGGCTCGAAAGCGTTGGCATCGTCGGCATGCCTGTCGTCACAATTGTGGCCGTGCTGGCGCACTGGATCACGCCGTTCGACCCGCAACTGCGCGTCGCCGCGGCCTATCTGCCGCCTTCGGTCGGACATTGGTTCGGCACCGACGAGATCGGCCGCGACCTGTTCTCGCGCGTCATACTCGGCGTTCAAAATACGTGGCTGCCGGGGCTTGCAGTTATCGGTTTCAGTCTTAGTTTGGGCTCCCTGGTGGGACTGATTTCGGGCCTGATGGGAGACAAGGTCGATCTGGTCATTGATCGAATCGTCGACTTGTTCTTGGTCCTTCCAGGAACGCTCATCGCGCTCGCTGTCGTGGCTTCGCTCGGTCCCGGCCTGGTTAACACGATGATCGCGCTCGCCATTTTCTGGTGGCCCTGGTACGCGCGCATATCCCGTGATGAAATTCGTCGCCTCAAGGCCCGTCCTCATGTCGAGGCGGCGCAGATCGCCGGAGTCCGAGGTCCGCGCCTGCTGCTGCGTTACCTGTTGCCGGGAGTGGTCCCGGCCTTGCTCATCGGGGCGTCACTGGATGTCGCCAACATCATAATGACGTTGTCGCTGATGTCGTTCCTCGGCCTTGGACTGCCTGCACCGGCGCCTGAACTCGGAGCGATGACGTCGCGCACCCTCGACAGTCTCACCGTCCATTGGTGGCTGCCGATCCTGCCGGCCGCGATCATCTTTCTCCTCTGCGTCCTCGCCAACCTTGCGGGCGACGGCGTTCGCGCCGCGCTGAGGGGAGCGTAGATGCTGGCATATCTCGCAAAAAGCATCGTCGGCGCCGTCGTGGTTCTCCTGGTGATGAGCTTCATCGTTTTCGCTCTCCAAAGCATGATCCCCGCAGATCCAGCGCGGGCCATTGCGGGCCCGAACGCTCCACGCGAAACGGTCGAAGCAATGCGCGTGCAGCTCGGACTGGACGACCCAGCTGTCGTTCAGTACGGGCGCTTTCTATTGCGCCTCGCGCATGGTGATCTGGGGACGTCGGTAAGAACCCGGCAGCAAGTGTCTGACGACATACGTCAATATCTTCCCGCTACGCTTGAACTCGGACTGGCTTCTATCGCTTTAGGAGTGGTACTTGCCGGCGTTATGGCAGCGCTTCAGTTCCTGATTCCGGGATCGGGCGGCATAAGGCTCGCTATGGTGGGGGTGGGTTCCACACCGATCTTTCTGTCAGCCTTACTTCTCACTTACTTTTTCTGGTTCCGACTCAATTGGCTTCCCGGCGCGGGTCGGCTTGCCTACCGGGACTTCGCAGGCCCCACGGGACTCAACGTCATCGATGGGATGCTAGTCGGCCGGCCCGAAGTCAGCGTGGATGCGCTGCTGCACATGATCTTACCCGCGCTTGCACTGGCGTTGCCCATTGGCGTCGCGGTTGGGCGAAGCCTGAACGGTGCGCTACACGAGGTTATGAGTCAGGCATATGTCCGGACAGCACGCGGCAAAGGTCTCAGCGAGACAAAGGTTCTATTGCACCACGGTTTGCGCAATGCCGCCACGCCCCCACTGTCGATGCTCGGCCTGCAGATCCGCCTTCTCTTTGGCAATTTGCTTGTCGTCGAGCGCGTTTTCGGGTGGCCCGGTCTGGGTCTTTACACGGTCCAGGCCTTTGCCAGCGCCGATCTCCCGGCAGTGCTGGGCGTCGCCCTCGTTTTCGGGATCTTGTACATCCTGGCCAACACCCTCATCGAGATCGCGCAATCGATAGCCGATCCCCGCATCAGCCTCTGAAAACGCCCCCTCAGGCGCTTACCGTCGCGGCAGTGGTGTCTTGGTCGAGTCGGCAGCACGGACGGGAAGGCTGAAGGTTACGGATGCCCCACCGGTCTCGAGATTTTCCGCCCAGAGGCGTCCGCAGTGTGCCTCGACGATCGAGCGGCAGATTGCCAGGCCCATACCCATTCCATCCGGCTTGGTTGTGTAGAACGCATCGAAAATCCGTTCCAGATCGCTAAGCCCGCGGCCGCGATCTCGCACCTCGACCTCGACTGTTCCGTCATCCTGACGCCGCGACACGATCCGCAGGCTTCGCGCGTTGATGCTGACGTCCTGCATCGACTCGATGCCGTTGCGGACCAGGTTGAGGACTACCTGCTCCATCTGAACGTGATCGGCAGCCGTCGCGGGAAGGCGGGGATCGAGTTGAAGGTCCAACTTGACGCTGCTCGATGCGAGCCTATCACCCAGGAGATCACACACTTCGTGGATCACCGCGTTCAGATCGATCGCATGCGGTTCGCCTTCGGTCTTGCTGAACAGCGCCCGGATGCGGCTGATCACCTGCGCGGCCGCGTCGGCGTTTCTGATGATTTTTTGGGCGACCCGACTGGCGTGATTGAAGTTTGGCGGATCGGCGTTCAGCCATCTCTGGAACGCGCCGGCGTTGGCCACGACCGCCTGCAGCGGCTGGTTGAGTTCGTGCGCAATCGACACCGACAGTTCGGACAGGCTGGCGGCGCGCAAGGCGAGCGCGAGCCGTTCGTCCGCCAGACGCAGCGATTCCTGGGCGCGGACCTCGTCGTCGACATCGAAGTTGACGCCGTACCAGCGAAGAATAGTGCCGTCTTCGTCGCGTAGGGGTTCGAAGCGCGAGTCGATCCAGCGATATACTCCATCCTTCCGGCACAGCCTAGCTTTGTGTTGGAGTGGCTCTCCACGGGCAAAGGACTTTTGGAACACCGCCTTGACCGCCGCCCTGTCGTCTGGGTGGAACAACTCCACATGCGAGCCGAATTGCCGCGTGCCTCGCGGTATCTCCTTGGCCGAGTCGATGCCCGCCCAGTCGACGAACCGTTTGTTGAAATAGTACGGCAATCCCGCCGGCGTCATCAGCCAGATCATAGTGGGAACCGTATCGACCAGCAGCCCGAGCTCCCTCTCGCTCTGACGGAGTGCGGCTTCCGCCTTGCGCCGGTCGTCGATGTCCTCGGTATGGCCATACCAGCCGACAATTCGCCCCCGCTCATCGCGCGAGGCAACACCCGTATCGCGAAACCATCGATAGGTGCCATCGAACCGGCGCAAACGCTTCTCTTCGATCATCGGCTCGCCCGTCTCTAAGCTGTGGCGCCATTGCGCCATGCTTGTCTCGACATCGTCGGCATGGACAAATCTCCGCCACCAGGAAAAGTCGTCGGCATTCATGATCTCGCGCATTTCTTCGGCCGTCACGCCAACGTACTCGAGGGCTGCGGAATTGAGGAACCGAAGGCGTCCATCCGGATAGGCGGACCAACCGAGGCCCGGAGTGTCGGTGAAATTGAACCCAGAACCTTGGTATACCCGGTCATAGAAGCTGATGGTTCTGAAGATTTTGACCACCACCCACAGCCCAAACGCTCCGGCAACAAACGCCGCGAGTTGGACGGGACTGTTTCCTGCGCCGTGTGCCGGTGACAGCAGGATAACTGCTGCAAGCAGGCTGGCCACCACCACCGACGCCAATCCCGCCTGCCAGCCGACGCAGATGCACACGGCTGTAACCGCGACCAGCAGGCTGGATGGCTCGTGTGCGAACCAAGCAAGCAAGACGCTCGCCGCTCCTATCGCCGCAGCCACGACGCGACGCTGATGCGATGACGTCAGTTCCATTCGAGACCTCTCGAGACCGCCTCTCCGATCGGCTCGCCGTCGCGGCCCCGTTTAATGAGTTAAATGCGCCCCTGACTCTGATCGTGTGACAGTCTTCCCTGCATTGGAAGCCATCTTCAGTCGGTTCAGTATGTCGGCTGGAAGCGACTGACAGACGTTGAATAGATGAGAGACAGACCGAGCATCCATCTTCTTCATCATATTGCTGCGATGAAGCTTCACCGTGATTTCGCTAATACCAAGATCGAAGGCGATCTGCTTGTTCATCGCGCCGGAGATCACAAATCTCAGAACCTCCCGCTCGCGGGGCGTAAGTGTCTCATACAGGGCCGAATTCTTTCGGGCTACGGCTGACGCCGCCCTTCGAGCGATGTCGGCAGCGATGGCTGTCGACACGGCATCCAGGAATGTCTGGTCGCGCACCGGCTTGGTCAGGAAATCCACTGCGCCCGCCTTCATAGCGTCGACGCTCATGGCAATGTCACCATGACCCGTCAAGAATACAATCGGGGTCAGTATCTCTTTGGTTGCAAGGAGCTGCTGGAGATCCATGCCGCTCAGACCGGGCATTCGAACATCGAGAACAATGCAGCCAGGACGGTCCGGAAGCTTTGAGCCGAGCACTTCTTGGGCCGAGGAAAACGATATCGAGTCGATGCCAACCGAACTTAGCAACTCCTCCAAGGAGTCACGTACCTCCGCATCATCGTCAACCAGAATTGCCAAGGGGCTGTCTGCGGTTTGCGAATTTGCTAAGCCCATGATCCTCACCTCGGGGCGATTTCTGCTGGACATGAATTGACCGGGTTCGCGCGGCTATTATCAACCCCGCGTCCTTCACACGTCAACCAATCTGCGCCTGCATCTATTGGCGAAAAACTCGCATGCGACCGATAGCCAGGATATAGCGTGGTGATATTGCACCTTTCCCTCAGAGCCTTGACGTAACGGAATGATGGAGGTCCGCGCAACAGGACAAAGGGCGATCCGTGCCTGAAGATTTGATTGGCTAATCTAGACTTAGGTATAGGGCGTCTGCAGCGGTTAGGCTTGAGGGCGTTCGCCACACCGGGGATCTCTCTCTCCGGAACGACACTCAACTAGATGCCAGAATGCTGTCGCCGCAAGGCAATCGGGACGATCAGCCTCACAGCGCTTGACAAGCGCGCGGCGGTCGGAGGCCTGATCGCAGGATTCAACTCGACTGCCGAGGAGCGCCGTTGAGTTGCGGCGGATACAATCAAGCCACGTCGATCAAAGCGAGCTTGGCGATCGAGGCTGAGGCGGCCTGTCACCGGCGACGGCACTGGAAGAGGCGCCGAGGCACAGGAGCAAGCCGATGAGTTCCTCTTGCTGAACCGCACCACGACGCCCCTGTATTCGAAGTTAGTTGGTGCTCGAGGCCGCCCGCGCCCTGCGACTTGCCACAAGCTGCAAGGCGGCGAACGTCGCTACGCAAATCCCGATCAAGACATGCGTCCATATCGGACCCGGCGCCGATCCGAAGTCGAGCAGGAACGGAGCTACCGCCGCCCAACACCCTAAGGTGAGGTTGGACCATTCCGCCCAATCCCCATAGCGATAGAGGGCGGCGGCAGAACTGCACACAATCAGTGAGCCCACGACCCCAGCGTTCCAAGCCGCAGCAGGCAGCCCGACGAACATGATTGCAGCGCAGGCCAAACCAGCGCCGAGAATAAGGTTGGTCCATTCCAACCCCTTGCTTGGCACATCACTTCTCATCTTCATCTCCTTCTTCAGCCGTACCACGGAGGTGGCCGGTACGGAGAGGATGAGGCAGTCCGGTGCACCAGCATATTCTACGCAGGCACCTGTCCGTCAATGCTAAAGTCTAGGGCGGCCATGCGCGGTGATTGTAGGAGATATCGAAGCGCTCGGGTCACCGCCGTCAGGGCAGGGCAATGCCCGGGTCTACGTGCCATGTGGCAGTCCGCCGCTCCGAGGAGCAACAGAGTTCAGCCAGTTCGCCAGATATTGTAAGTTGGCGGCTATCTATGGCTTTCAAACCGCAGTGCACTAGGGGAGGGGTGGATCAACCTCATCACGAGTACCAAAGAAAGACTCTCCGCCCTTTCTATTCGGGATAGCTGGCCTCGAGTTTCTTGAAGGTCAAGCTGCCATCGGCATTGTCGCCGGACTCGGTGCGCCTTTCTTTGTCGATCTGCACATCGGTTTTGTTCAGCGCGATGCGAAAATCGGCTACGCGCATCAAAGTGGCGCGCCAGTCGGCGATGCTGCCGATGTTGTTGATGAACCAGCGCAGCGAGGAATTCACCTGGTTGAAGGCGCCGACTGCCATCATCAGTCCGCCGAAGCCGATGTTGCCCGAGAAATAGACAGGTGATGCGACAAGGATCGGGGCAACGACGGTGATCCAGCCGTAAGTGTTGGTCACCCAGGATAGGTTGATTTGGGCGGTGTAGATGCGCCGCACGGCTCCCAGCACCGTGCCTAGGTCGATTTCGAGCCGTCCCCTGGCGTCGGCTTCGCCATGGTAGAGTGCAATGGCATCGACGTTCTCGTTGACGCGCACCATGGAGAAGCGCAGTTCCGCTTCGCGTGCGTAGCGATCGCTGTCAAGATCGATGAGCGGGCGCCCGACCAGCCAGCTCAGCCACGATGCGACGCCGGCATAAAGCAATGCCGCCCATACCATGTAGCCTGGTATCGCCAGGGAATAACCGCCAATCTGGAAGACGAAGCCGGAAGAAAGTTGCCAGAGCACATCTACAAAAGACGCAAGCAGGATAAACGATTGGAGCAGTCCGACGCCGAGGTCCGTCGACAGATCGGAAAGATGCCCGGCGTCCTGCTGCATGCGCTGATCAGGATTGACCCCGATAGCGCCGGCATTTGCTAGCCGCAAAGCCCGCGCTGGGCGCATCCATTGGTCGATCAGGTCGAGCGTCAGCGCCTCGCGCAACTTCAGCCGAATCATCTGGTTGAGCCAGGTCTGGCCGATATTGAGCACCAGAAGCCCGCCGGCAATGACGGCAAAAACCAAAAGCGGATGTAGGAAATCCGCCATGTCGCGGCGCGCCAGCGCATCGTAGAAGGGCCGGTTCCAGCTGTTGAGCAGGACCTGGTCGATCGATGTCGCGACAATGACGACCACGATGCTAACCGACGTCCAAAGCAGCCAGTTGCGGACCGGCGACGCTTTCAAGCCCAGCTTGATCGTCGCCAGTTGATCGCTGAGGCTGCTGGCCTCGATCGCGACGGCGGCCTTCTCGACACCGGACTTGTCATCCGCTTGGTCAGCCATACATGAGATCCGTGCTTGCGGGCGCTCGCCGCGACATCGGCATTGCGGGCCAGACTCCCAACCAACCGCGTCTTCGTGAATATCCTCACGGTAAGCACATTGGCGTTTTTCGATTGGCGTTGTGAGACGGCGAAAAGACCGAGGTCTCTCGCCCGGTCCTTGAAATTTCTGCCATCAGGATTAATGGCCCCAGAAGCCCTGGCCATATTCTTCGTTGGGAACGATCGGCCTGCGCACGGTCTGCGGCCCGCCCTTTTTGGTCGATGCAGTATGCACGGTGTCAGTGGTAGTCGCGGGCCGCTGCGGATCGACGCCCGACCCATAATGGTCACTTCCGGCGATTGCGCCTCCCGCTGAAACGAGGAGAGCGGCGATAACAAGGATCTTCTTCATTTCAGTTACTCCGAAGGTTAATTTTGATGGCATTTGCCCGGCAAACATATGGGCGTGGCACCTGCCACGCGATCAGACCGGCAGGCTGATTGACCCATCCAAATGCATTGGGCTATGCAGGCCAAAAGCCAGGCGACGCTATCGTTGACGAGAGGCTTCGTTGCCTTGGCACTGGCGCCTCACCGGCGCTCTTTCTTGGCCTCGGGCGCATAATTGGTTCGCCAACAAAGGGCCGTAACATGCCTGCCCCGTCTTCATTGTTCGCATTTTCAATGCCTATTTTGGCTGCTGCCGCCATTCGCACCGGCGATAGCGCTTTCAGGCCGAAATGCGAAAAGTCGCTGCCGTGCGACCCTGGCCGTCAAACCGGTCTACCCTGCACTTTGGCATCGCATGGCAGACCCTTCCGTAGAATAGGTTCGCCGGCCGCTCCGGCGTACTTTCCGCAAAACAGAGCGCGTCTGCCGGCGTTCGTCGTCGAGCAACGAGAAGAACCTGACGACGTACAGGAAATGAAGTCGGAAGGCGCCCCGGTCAATCGGGGCGCAGTACGCCTGGGATAAAGGGGTTACTGGCATGAACAGGATTGCTAGCCGGATGCTTGCGGGGATTTCGGTTCCCGACGCGCCACTCGTCGATCGGGCGATCGAATACGCCCGCCAAAAATGTGAACCTTATTTATTCAACCATGTCGTCCGGTCTTGGCTTTTCGCGGCACGGATCGCACAGCTCCAGAACATCGAGCATGACGCGGAAGTGGTTGCTGTCGGAACTCTGCTCCACGACGTGACCCTCAACGAGAACTTCACTGGCCCTCGTCGTTTCGAAGTGGTGGGCGCCGATCTTGCTCGGACCTTCGTCCGGGAAGGCGGCTTCGATGAGCGTCGTGCCCAATTGATATGGGACAGTGTGGCTCTCAACTCAACGCCGTCAATTGGACTCTACAAGGAGGCTGAGGTGGCATTGTGTACCGCCGGCATCTGCCTTGATGTCGTCGGCTTGCAATACAACCTCATTTCTTCAACCGAAATGGCAACGATCGTGAGCGAATTCCCAAGGCTGGGAATGAAGCAACGGATGACGCGATGCTTTTGCCATATCGCAAAAGTCAGCCCAGAAACGACCTACGATAACTTTGCCCGGGATTTCGGCGAGCGCTTTGTCCCCGGTTATAGAGCCCCTTCGTCCGTTGATTTTGTGATGAACACAGCATTCGAAAGCTGATTCTCGCCACGGAGCAATCCTTTCGCCTCGGCAGATACCCGGAACCGCCTTGCAATAAACGTCGCGTCAAAGCAATAGCGCAAGGAATACGTCGGTACCGCTCGCTCTATAATCGATCCAATACGACGCAGACGCTCTGTATTTCAGCGTCTTCTGGCAAGCCAAATTTCAACCGAGAAACGGGGCTAGGGAATGTCACGCTTAGAGCCAAAAGTGGATGTCTCCGACCTCCCGGCCGGTGCTCATCGAGGTAGCCCAGCCAGGCAGATGTCGACCGTCGGCATCGTTCATGATTTAGGCAATCTCATTCAGGTGGCCTCATCCGCGTTGAACCACTTGGCCCGTGACCCCAGCATCTCGTCGGCTCCCGCCCTTCGTCCCGTTATTGCCGGTGCGAGAACCGCCTTGGAGCGAGCTGGCGGCCTTGTCAGGCAGACCATCAGCAAAGCTCAAGAAAGCCACGTGGAAATCGAGCATGCGAATGTGGGCGTTTGCCTGGCTGAGATCGAAACGCTTATTCGAAGCGCTTGGGACACTAAGATCCGTTTCGAGGTGCAGGTCGGGTCCGATCTGCCCTTGGTAAGGTGCGATCGGATCGGGTTGCAAAACGCGGTTCTGAATCTTCTGCTCAATGCGCGCGATGCGATGCCTGACGGCGGTCTGATCTCGGTGGACGCCTTGGTCTCTGAACGGTCCACTCAGGTCGATATTCGTGTCGTGGACAACGGAATTGGAATGACCAGCGAGACCATGGTTCGCGCATTCGATCCCTTCTTCACCACAAAAGGAGAAGGCCTTGGCGGTGTTGGCTTGCCGATGGTGAAGCGCTTTGCCGAGGAGTCGGGCGGAAGCGTCGTTGTGCAGAGCACACTCGGGGCTGGCACGACGGTGACGTTGCGATTGCCTGCGATACGATAGATAACGGCGCCTCAGATGAATATCCCATACTCGGACCGGCCCGCCGCGCAATATCGCGTATCACAAGATGCATGCAGAGGTTGAAAATATTCGGCTGCATCGCTTCGATCTGCCGATCGCCGCCGAAGGATGTGGCCGCGTGTCGAAACCATGAACTGCATGAAGCTCTTCGGGACCAAAATGTCGAATAGGATGAAGGGTCCGATCATGCGCCAATTCGCGGAAGGCGGCACTGCGCGCTGCACCTTGAATCCATCGGTCAGGTCACGGGTTTCTGGAAGAATGGCGGTGTCGATGCCAGCGATGCTGCTTTGGCGGTTAGTCATGGATATCGATCCTTGTACATGTCCCGTCGACGAGTTGCTCAAACGCTGCTGAACGGAACAGTGCGAAAAGACCGTCTGAATGGCCTTGAGCAGCGCAGATTTGGAACTCGTGTGCTACTGCCCTGGAATGCTGCTACCGCCAAAGGTCGACAGCTTATCAGACCACATCGCCGTGACCGCAATCTCTACTCTTTTGCCTTGGAGCGCACCGCATTGCTTTCGAGAACCGCTTCGGTGATCGAGCGCGGTAAAGGGCGCGGTGTCTCGATCTGCCCAAGCAGCGGCATCACGATGATGAAAAAAGCGAAATAGTAGAGCGTCGCCAACTGCGACATCGTGACGTAGGCGCCTTCTGCCGGCTGTGAGCCGAGCCAGCCGAGAAAGAGCGCGTCGGCCACGAACATCCAGAAGAACAGCCTGTACCAAGGCCTATAGACCGCCGAGCGAACCTTGGAGCTGTCGAGCCACGGCACCAGGAACAGCACTGCGATTGAGCCGAACATCGCCAGCACGCCGCCGAGCTTGGAATCGATCGGTCCGACATTGAAGGTGATGGCGCGCAGGATCGCGTAAAACGGCAGGAAGTACCATTCCGGCACGATATGCGCAGGCGTCTTCAGCGGGTTGGCGACCGTGTAGTTGTCCGGATGGCCGAGAAAATTCGGCAGGTAGAATACGAAATAGGCAAAGAAGAACAGAAACACGATAATGCCGACGGCGTCCTTGACGGTGGCGTAGGGGGTGAAGTCGACGACATCGGTTGTCGATTTTACCTCGATCCCGGTTGGATTGTTCTGGCCAACTACGTGAAGCGCCCAGATGTGCAGGGTCACCACGACGACAAGCAAGAATGGCAGCAGGTAGTGCAGCGCAAAGAAGCGGTTCAGCGTCGGGTTGCTGACGGCGAAGCCGCCAAGCAGCAACTGCTGGATCCAGTCGCCAACCACCGGAATGGCGCTGAAGAAGCTGGTGATCACAGTGGCGCCCCAAAAGCTCATCTGGCCCCAGGGCAGCACATAGCCGATGAAGGCTGTCGCCATCATCAACAGCAAGTTGGTGCATCCGAGCACCCACAGAAGCTCGCGCGGCGACTTATACGAACCGTAATAGAGCCCGCGGCAGATGTGGATGTAGGCGGCGATGAAGAAGAATGATGCACCGTTCGCATGCAGTGAGCGCAGCAGCCAGCCCGAATTCACATCGCGGGTGATCTTCTCGACCGAATTGAAGGCCAGCGCCGTATCGGGAGCATAATGCATCGCCAGCACGACACCGCTTATGATCTGCGACGCCAGCATGATCGTCAGAATGCCACCGAACGTATACGCGTAGTTCAGGTTGCGCGGCACGGGATAGACGATGAAGGAATCATGCACCAGCCGCGGCAGCGGCAGCCGGGCGTCGAACCAGCGCTCGATTCCTGTCTTGGGCTTGTAGGTCGAATGTCCCTCGCTCATCGAAATGTCCTTTGCGTCAGCCGATACGGATCTTGGCATCGGAAATGAACCGGAACACCGGCACCGCCATGTTCTCGGGCGCCGGACCTTTGCGGATGCGTCCCGCGCTGTCGTATCGGGAGCCGTGGCACGGGCAGAGCCAGCCGCCGAATTCGCCGTCCTGGCCAATCGGGATACATCCAAGGTGAGTGCAGACCTGAACCATCACCAGCCGGGCTTCCTTGCCGGGCGCGGTGCGGTTGGCATCCGTGGCGGGCGCATCGGCGGGCAGATTGGCGTTTCGGGCAATCGTATCCTTGAGGGTAGCAAGATCGACGGCCTCGCCGTCCTTCATTTCCTGCCTGGTGCGGTAACGCACGACGACCGGCTTGCTGCGCCATTGCACGACCAGCGACATTCCAGGCGTCAGCGAAGAGACGTCGACCTCGACCAAGGTAATTGCCTCGGCAGGCAATGCGAGCTCGGCGGAGCCGCTTTCGAGTTCGGAAGGATCGGTCATGATGACGGAGTCCTGTTGCTGGAAAAGCTGCTTCTTCGCGCCGGCGGCAATCGAGCAAGCAAGGCTGCAGCCGTCGCCCTCGAGTTTCCTGATGCCTGGTTGAACCATGCAGGCCGTGGCGGGATGTGAGCCATCGTGCCAAGGGCACGGGCGTCCAATACTTTCGTTTATAATTTCCTGAGCGAACGACTGGCATGCAACCGCAGGATGCCATGCGTGGTGAGGGGGGTTCTCGATTCTTCCAGGTACCATTCCTCATGTCGGGCGTAGGTGCGCGGCAATCAAAGAACAATTGTTTTCAGCCCGATCACACCTCGGCACAGGCGTGCCTACCTGTCGGCGTCGTAGCCGTCCTCCCTGCCAAGTGCCAGTTTTCGGTGCGCCATCTGGGATGACCGGCGCCAAACAAGGAGGTTACGCCATGCTGGCGTTCTTGCAGGCACTTCATCCAATCGCTGCCAAGCGCGGCGATGGATTGCGCCCCGAATTTCTGCGGAGACAAATCGAGGACGTCCTCAACCTGGATTTGCTGGACAATCAACAGCCGGTGGCCGGCTTGGTTGAGGAAGAGGGCGTAACAACCGTGACGGCGTTGGGTTCGAGTTCGAAATATGCGGAGCGTTATCGCTGACAGTTCGTCAATCGGCGATGACGATCATCGAGGCCGGTTTTGCGGGGCCCGCAATGGCGGCACCTCTGTTGGGGTTGACGCACTCGCGTCCTTTGCTCGCGACAGACCATGTTGTTCGGAGCCGCCGGCCACCGTTAGCCGCATCGTCGTTCGAGCACTCTCAGACTCAATGGTCACAAGGAGCTTCGATATGAAAATTGTAGTCATTGGTGGCTCACATTACGTCAGGGCGAGCACAGTCAAGAAGTTGCAACGCAAGGGCCACGAGGTGGAAGCCGCGTCCAAGCGTGCCGATCTCGATACCTTCATTACGGACTATCGCGATGCTGGCTACGCTGGCCAATATCTGAGGCATCGTCTCCTGCATTTGGCGTCGCTAGTTCATAAGTTTTGGCGCCAGGGACAATCGTGGCGCAGCAAGCTTAGCATTCGAATTTTAGATTCCGAGGCGAGTTGCCCGCGGCGCGAGGCGATAGCGTTTCCTCGATCCCCTCCAGTCGCCAATTCGTTGACGGATGATACGGAACAATGGGGGAGATTTGAGGGTTCAGGCCCACGAAAAAACCAATAAAATCATTGCTCCTCACCCCTCAAGGGGTCACCAGAGTAGTATCCAGATGCGGTGTGCACACCTGCCCAAAAGCGGTCGCAGCGGTTGCGCTCGCCAACAAGACTGCCCGGATGGTCTGGGCTTTGATGACCAGCGGTGAGCGCTACAGGGAGCCGGTCATCGCATAAACAAGGCGAGCAATCGCCGACGAGGTTGGAAAGGGCGGACAGGAGCTAATGCACAAAGCCGGTTGAAACCGCCGGATCGGGAAAACCCACTGAGGTCGTGCACTTCGAGTGCGAGCTTTCGATCGGGACCTGAGCCGCGTGAATGGCATTATGGCCGGCGGCGCGTGAAAGGCAGCATCTATAGGTCGGATACATGGCCGCACCAACCAGCAACGGCGAAGCTCAGATATCCCCTTGCCAACGGAGAGCCGTCCATACAAGGCCCCAAATCGGTCCTCCAAACCGGATCCTAGAGCTGGCTGCTACGGAAACTAAACCCACAGCCTGGTCCCTCACCTGCCATCGGCTAAATGCCGACAGTCCCGATGCTGCGTCAAAAAAAAGGGATCCGATTAGCAAGGGGGTGGCAAGTTGATGTGGTTTGCGAAGGCGAGGCTTCTCACCAAACTGCTTTCCAGTTTCGCCACGACTGCACGGTTAAAATCGCCTTCACTTGACTGCAGACCTACGCGAGTGCCTTACGCCAACCCCGCCACCGTTTTGCGGGATGAACTCGATGCCTGCGCCAACCAGTGCATTTATGATCTTCGCTGTCGTTTCAGGGCGGCCACCCAGCGGCCCGTCCTCAGCTTCTAAACGCGCAATCGTTGGTTCAGAAATATCCGAGTGCTCAGCTAAATCGCCTTGAGACCATCCTAACAGTGCGCGGGCGGCCTTTACCTGCCTTGTGGTCACGGGCACATCTCGATTTGATAGATTTTCTATTGACATCCACACGACCGAATTGATATTTTTTCTATCAATATTTTGAGCCCGTTCCAAACTGGCCTCATCCGGCTGACTAGGTGCGCGAACACCTTGGTCAGCCTGACCACAATCAAGCTGCAAGGAGCTCGGATCATGGCTGATTCCGTTAATAGCATGCCTTTGTCTTTCGTCACCCGCAGGAAGGTACTGACCGGAGCCTCAATTGCAATGCTGACCCTGCGTGAGAATGCGGTCACTCCGGGGGTGGGAATAGCCGCGCCGTTCGATCCCGCTGTGGAAGTCTGGCGCGTGTGGCAAAATATTCACCGGTTGACCTATCGCCTATGCCGCAAGCAACAGCGTTTAGAGACAAGGCTCGTCAAGTCTGTCGGATTTCCTCATGTGACAATCCAGCTGGCCGGTGGTGAGCGCGTGACGCTGCATTCTCTTGAGATGCTTCGCAGAATAGGGAGCAATGATCCCTCAGACCCAGCTCGGGCAAAGGCTGAAAGTGACTTCACGGCTCATCAGGCGCGCTGGGATGTCGCTGACAAGGAGATTGGCTATTCTGCAACCTTGAGTGCCGAACGTGAAGCGGGCGAGCGAGCAGAGGAACTGCTCGGCATTCTGTCCAGGACCCCAGCCACATCTCTTGCCGGCGTGCTGGCGAAGCTCGATGCTGTGCTCCTCGACGGACAAGCTTCGGAAGACGTTGGTGATTTGTCTTGGCCACTGATCTGCTCGGTGCGCGATGACCTGATCCGGATCGGCAAGGACATGGTGCCCGAGCAGGTGTTTCCCGAAGAACCCGTCAGCAATTAGATCGCGGATGGCTGGGGAAGGCCGACTTCACTGTTGCGTGTCATTGCGATGAGAGCAGTGGATGAAAACGCTGATAGGCGCTTCGCAAATCGCTCCCATAGGGTTCCGCACGAGACTGCGACCACCTTCGCGGGCCAATTTCATTAGTTCAGTATCCATCCGATTTCTACGCTGCAGCATTCCCAATGCACGATCTGTAGAACGCGGCTCTTTCCTCGCCGTGTGTTATGAAGATGCTCGGCTTCGTGAAGCCGGCACAAGACATCTGCGATGGTCCACCTCCCAGCGAAAACGTCTTAGCGTTGGCGCCGGGGGAGCTTCGTGTTGCCATGCTTAAGTTCGTCGAAGCGCTTGCCATCGCGGATGCCAGACGCGATCATCTTCTTGCCGACCGTGACTCGATTGACCAAAATTTCAAGGTTGATTCATCGCACGTCAAGAAGGCTCACAAGACATGACCCGGGCAGCTATATACGCTCGCTTTTCGACGGAGCTGCAGAACGAAAGGTCCACCGAAGACCAGATTGCGTTGTGCCGTGCTTACGCAGTTCGCAACGGCCTTGATGTTGTTGCCGTCTATGAGGATAGGGCGCGCTCCGGAGCGTCGATGTTTGGTCGTGACGGGCTGCTGGCACTGATGGAGGCGGCGGGCCAAAATAGGTTTGATACCTTAGTCGTAGAAGCGCTCGATCGCCTGTCACGGGACATGGCGGATCTCGCAGGCCTTCACAAACGGCTCTCTTTTCTGGTTTCTGGGTATAGAAATCCAGGCCGTCCATGACGGTATTGCCGATGCGGTCCTGATCGGCATTCGAGGACTTGTTGGTCAGATGCAGAGGGAAGATGGCGCCAAGAAAGTGCGTAGGGGCATGGCTGGAGTCGTCCGGGACGGACGTCACGCCGGAGGCCGCGCCTATGGCTATCGAGCAATCTTGGGCCGCCCTGGGGAACTGGAGATTGTCAAAGAGGAGGCAGAAGTTGTCAGGCGCGTTTTTGCCGCCTACGCGGCAGGTCGAGCCCCGCGCGACTTGGCTGGCGATCTCAACCGGGAAGGGGTAGCGCCACCCCGGGGAACACGTTGGAACGGTTCCACTATCAACGGGAACACTCAACGCGGGGTAGGGCTGCTTCTCAACGAACTCTATGTTGGACGTATCGTCTGGAACAAGGTCCGGATGGTAAAGAACCCCGATACTGGCAAGCGCGTCTCTCGGCCAAATCCCAAGGACCAATGGCAGGCGAAAGAAGTTCCGCACTTGCGGATCGTCGATGACGAAACGTGGCAGAAGACCCAGGCGCTCAAGGCCACGAGGGCGAAGCAATTTTCTCATTTCAAGGCCCGACCCACGCATCTTTTGTCCGGATTGCTTCGTTGTGGCGTCTGCGGATCGGGCCTGTCGGTTCATGATCGTGATAAGACCGGTAAGACACGTATCCGGTGCTCTGCGGTCCGTGAAAGCGGGAGTTGCTCCAACCGGCGCCTGCTTTACCTACCCGACATCGAGAAGGCCGTCCTCGATGGCATGGGCGAACAGTTGAAAGCACCGGAACTTATCGAAGCTTACATCCGCAAATACAATGATGAGCGTCGGGGCTTGGCTGCGCAAGCCAACGTCATGCGCACAGGACTGGAGATCAAGCGCGATCGCGTAGAAGGCGAACGACAGCGCACGATCGACCTAGTGATCAGGAGTGTTATTGCTGAAGAGGATGCCAAAGAACGCATTGCTGAACTCAAAACACAGCTCCTTCAGATTGAGGCACAGCTCGACAGCCTCGATGAACCGCCCTCGACCGTGGCTCTCCACCCAGCGACCCTGCAGCATTATACAGAAACCGTCGATACTCTTTCAAAGGTGCTGGCTGACCACGCAACTGCCGCCGATGACCGTGGCCCGCTCACCCAAAATTTTCGGGGGCTTGTTCACAGTGTCACGGTGCACCCCAAGCCTGCCCGAGAGGGCTTCGAGATAGAGGTCAAGGGCAAGCTTGCCGCCCTTATTGGAGGGGCGGCATTTCCCAACGCGCGCTATGCTGAAAAGCGGGCCTCATCAGGCGGCCGCCGCAACCCAAACGTTACGTACGATAGTGGGTTTGAAGTGGTAGCGGGAGAGGGACTTGAACCCCCGACCCCAGGATTATGATTCCCGTGCTCTAACCAACTGAGCTACCCCGCCAGGGCGGCGAAAGGCCCGAAATCCGCCTTAAATCGAAAGGCATTTCGGGGCGTTCGCCAAGGTCGCGCGGATATAAGGTTGGGAGGGCGAGCCTGTCAAGCATCGATGCGTCAGGCGCGCCGGCATATTGCCGCTGGCGAAAAGCTTTGCCGGGCAGACATCTGAGGCAAGAGCCTGTTCAATCCCGATGGAGACGGGGATGGGGCTCTGGTCTTTTGTTTGAGAATGGTCTTTTTCCGAAAAACCGGTTCCCACTTTTGGGGCCATGCTCTGGTCGCCGGGGTTGAGTTCGACGGGGCACGTCGCTATGTCTCGGCCAAGAAATTAGAGTTTTAAGCTGATGAAGCCGCGCATTGCAGTCCTCGGTTGCGGATACTGGGGCTCAAACCACATCCGCACCCTCAAGGCGCTTGGCGCGCTGCATGCGGTTTCCGATGCCAACCGGGCGCGGGCCGAAGGTTTTGCCAGCGAGCAGGACTGCCTGGCGATCGAGCCCGACCAGCTGTTCGTGCGTAACGATATCGACGCCATCGTCATGGCGCTGCCGCCGCAATTTCATGCCGATCTCGCCGTGCGCGCCACTGAGGCCGGCAAGGATGTGCTGGTGGAAAAGCCGATCGCACTGACGGTGCCAGATGCTGAGCGCGCGGTGCAGGCGGCAAAAGACAATGGCCGCGTGTTCATGGTCGGCCATGTCTTGCGTTTCCATCCCGCCTTCGAGACGCTGAAGGCGCTGATCGACAATGGGGAACTTGGCGAAGTCCGCTACATCCATTCGCATCGCCTCGGCCTTGGCAAGTTCCACACCGAGAACGACGCGCTGTGGGATCTGGCGCCGCACGATCTGTCGATGATCCTGGCCATCACCGGCACCGAGCCGATCGAGGTCAGAGGCGAGGGTGCGGCACTGCTCGATAGCCTCAGCGACTTCGCGCATTTGCACATGCGCTTTCCCAACGGATTGCGCAGCCATCTCTTCACCTCGCGCCTCAATCCCTACCGCGAGCGGCGGCTGACCGTGGTCGGCACCAAGGCGATGGCGGTGTTCGACGATGTCGAGCCATGGGAGCGCAAGCTTGCCGTCTACCGCCACGCAGTGTGGCAGGACAGCGGCCAGTGGGCCTTTACCACCAACGAGCCGTCCTATGTCGCGGTCGGCCAGGGCATGCCGCTGACGCGCGAGCTGGAGCATTTCATCCAGTGCATCGAGACGCGGGCCGAGCCGCGCACCAGCGGCGAGGAAGCGATCAGGGTGCTGCGCATCCTGACCGCGGGCACGGTCACGCACACCAAATCCTGAGACCGTTTGGAAGCTGCGCTGAAGGCCAGAGAGACAGTCTCTGAGAGGATGGCGCTTATTCCGCGGGAACCTGCGCCGGCCTGGCGGCGAGCCGCGTCAGCATGGCCTCGGCCTCGGCGCCGCGCTCGGAGCGCTCGATAAAGCCGCCGCCGAAGACGCGGGCTTCGTTGCCATCGTCGGAATAGAGCACGCAGGCCTGCCCTGGCGCGATGCCGGACTCGCCGTCGACCAGTTCGACAAAGGTGCTGCCGGCGCGGTGATGCAGCACCGCCGGCCGCGGCGGCCGCGTCGAGCGGACCTTGGCAAACAGTTCCATGCCGGCCGCCGGAATGTCGGACAGCGCGCTATCGCCCAGCCAGTTCATGTTGCGCAGGTAGATCTTGTGCGTCTCCAGCGCCTCGCGCGGGCCGACAATGACGCGGGCCTGGTCGGCATCGAGATGGACGACGTAAAGCGGCTCGCCGGAAGCGATGCCGATGCCCCGGCGCTGGCCGATCGTGTAGCGCAATATGCCGTCATGGCGGCCAAGCACGCGGCCGTCGATATGGACGATGTCGCCCGGATTGGCGGCAGCCGGCTTCAGCTTGGCGATGATGTCGGAATACTTGCCCTGCGGTACGAAGCAGATGTCCTGGCTGTCCTGCTTGGCGGCGACGGTCAGTCCCATCTCTTCGGCGATAGCCCGCACCGCCGGCTTCGACAGGCCGCCGAGCGGAAAGCGCAGATAGTCGATCTGCGCCTGCGTGGTGGCAAACAGGAAATAGCTCTGGTCGCGGTCGGCATCGACCGGCCGGAACAGTGCGCGGTGGGCGCCGTTGGCGCCGGAGCGGATATAATGGCCGGTAGCGAGCGCATCGGCGCCAAGGTCCTTGGCGGTCGCCAGGAGATCGGCAAACTTCACCGTCTGATTGCAGGAGACGCACGGGATCGGCGTTTCGCCGGCGACATAGCTCTCGGCGAACGGGTCGATCACCGCCTTGCGGAAGCGCTCTTCATAGTCGAGCACGTAATGCGGGATGCCCAGCGTCTCGGAAACGCGGCGGGCGTCGTCAATATCCTGGCCGGCGCAGCACGAGCCGGCGCGATGCGTTGCCGCGCCATGGTCGTAGAGCTGCAGCGTGACGCCGACGACATCATAGCCTTCGCGCTTCAAAAGGCCTGCAACGACGGACGAATCGACGCCGCCCGACATGGCGACGACGACGCGGGTGTTTTGCGGGCTGGCGGGAAGATCGAGGCTGTTCATGGTTCTTTCGTTCTGCGCGGCGCTTCAATGGCAGTGGCGCGAATATAGGTCAACCACATCAGCGGCGCCAGCTTTGCGGCAGCGCCGATTTGGCGGGAAAATTGTGCGTCTGCCGGCCGCTCACTCAAATGCCGACGAAAAGACTAACGCGGCGTTCATGATCCTTACCTAGTCATTAGGGTTCGCTTAGGCAATTTTTAAAGCTGTGGCGGTAATGTGGTGGGGATTGGGTCTTTGAGTTTTTTGTAGAGAGTACGATGACCGATCTTGTTAGACCGAGAGTCAAATATGTTATCGGGCCTGACGGCAGCCCTCTTACGATTGCCGATCTGCCGCCGACGAATACACGTCGCTGGGTTATCCGGCGCAAGGCGGAAGTGGTTGCTGCGGTGCGCGGGGGGCTTTTGAGCCTCGATGAGGCATGCCAGCGCTACAAGCTGACCACCGAGGAATTCCTGTCCTGGCAGGCGTCGATCGACGAATATGGCCTTGCCGGGCTGCGCACGACGCGTATCCAGCAATACCGGCACTAGAGCCGATCTCAGCGGAAAAAAGGGCGCGGTAACCGCGCCCTTTTTTGCTTTGCCGCTACGTTGGCTTCAGACCGTCAGCACGACCTTGCCGATCGGCCTGGTGGCCAGAAAGGCATGCGCTGTTCCCGCCTGTTCGAGCGGAAACGCCTTTGCCACATGGACGGCGAGCTTGCCCGCATCGACCAGTTTGGCGAGTTCTATAAGGCCCTCGCGGTCGGGCACCACGGACATGCGCTCAACGCGAATGTTTCGCTCCTTGGCCTTGGCTCGGGTGGTATCGTGGACATCGAGCAGCGACACCAGGACGCCTCCGTCCTTCAGCACCGCCAGCGATTTGTCTGCATGGTCGCCGCCCACCGGCTCCAGCACCAGGTCGATGTCGCCAACTTCGGCGATGAAATCGCTCTCG
Organism: Mesorhizobium sp. PL10; assembly: GCF_053714315.1. Classification (NCBI taxonomy): domain Bacteria; kingdom Pseudomonadati; phylum Pseudomonadota; class Alphaproteobacteria; order Hyphomicrobiales; family Phyllobacteriaceae; genus Mesorhizobium; species Mesorhizobium sp. PL10. Next base: position 45,477 of record NZ_JBSKBR010000016.1, read on the forward strand.
GTGTAGTCGATCACCGCGTCGGCGCCGAGCGAGCGGACGAAATCGAGCTTTTCCGGGCTGGCGGTGGCGATGACGTAGGCGCCGCGCGCCTTGGCGATCTGTACCGCCAGGTGTCCGACGCCACCGGCGGCGGCATGGATCAGCACGCGCAGGCCATGCTTCAATCCGCCATGGCGAACAAGGCCTTGCCAGGCTGTCAATCCGGCCAGCGGCAATGCTGCGGCATGGACGTGATCGATGCTTGCGGGCTTTAGTGCGATTTCATCGGCGGGCGTGACGGCCAATTCGGCATAGGCCGCTGCCTGTCTGGGAAAATGCGGCATGCCGAACACGGCGTCGCCGACCTTGAGGCCCGTCACGTCCGCGCCGAGCGCTTCGACGGTCCCCGAAATATCCCAGCCGAGGATGAAGGGCGGCTCGCCGAGAAGCGGGTAGTAGCCGCCGCGTACGGCACCATCGACCGGATTGATGCCGGCGCCCTTGACGCGGACAAGCACATCGCCGTTTTTTGGCGTCGGGTTGGGCCGATCGGCAATGACGAGGACGTCGGGTCCGCCGACGGAATTCTGGATAACGGCACGCATGGAATTCTCTCCTGCTCTGTTGATGCCACTATCATTTGGATAGTAATATTTCCCTTGTCTAGTATGTACCTTTTCCATATATAGGTACCTCATGGATAGTGATAATGATTGCGGCTCCGGCTATGACGCCTTCCAGCGGACGTGTCCTTCGCACGCCGTGCTTGAGATGCTGGCCAGCAAATGGGTCTATCTGACGGTTTGCGCGCTGCGCCGTGGCCGGATGCGCAATGGCGAACTGGCGCGCAAGCTCGAAGGCATTACGCCCAAAATGCTGACGCAGACGCTGCGCGTCCTCGAGCGCGACGGGCTGGTGCGGCGCGAAGTCTTTCCCGTCATTCCGCCGCGGGTCGAATATGAATTGACGGAACTTGGCCAGAACCTGGCGGGGCTGCTCACCCAAATACGGTCCTGGTCGGAAGAGCACGTGCCCGACATCAAGGAAGCGCGGGCGCGGGCAGCGGCGGAGCAGGGGGGAGATTTGCAGGCGCAGGCCTGAAGCTGCGGCCGCCTTGCGGCCAGATCAGCAGCGCCCGGCTTTTTTGGCGCGGCTACACTCAAAGCATGGTGTCAGGCGCCGGTTGGGTGAAACCCGGTCTTCAGCCGATCATGGCGCTGCGGCCGCCGAGTTCAGCGTCGCGGATCTTGGTGTCGCGCGATTCCAGCATCTCGGCCTTGGAAAGCTCCGCTTCAGCTTCGCCGAGTAATGATTCGGCAGCGCTTCGCTGCTGGGCGAGGTCGCTTTGCGAATTTCTGAGGTTATCACGGCGCAGACGCGCCGCCTTGGCGAAGGTCGGATAGGCAAAATGATTGATGTCGGTGATGCCGGCCTTCTTTTCTTCGGCGGTGATCTGAAGCTCCAGTTCGACGGCCATGCGCTCGAACTCGGCGATCATCGTGTCGAGTTGCAGCAGCTGCCGCCGCTTCTCATTCACCTGAAATTGCTTCAGCCGAACGAGGTTTTCACGTGACTTCATGATTCGGTACTCCCGGAAACGCACACCTGCACATATCGTCCAATCCGCCCGCCAGGGTCTGGCGCCACCCGTATCCACCGGCATTCCCCGAACTATGGGAAACAAATTCCTAAAGTTTTTTGCCGACGGTAACCATTCGTTTACGGGCATTGTTAATCATAAGGGCGAGGACTTAAGGCCGGGTAAAAATTCCGGCTCCCGATACGGAAGCCGGCCAGCGAGTCCCTTGAGTCACTTAGTCCAACTTATTAATGTGTTGCATTAGCGATTTGGTTCTGTGATTCATCATTAGATTCAAGAGGGTGTAGAAAGCGGTTAAAAAATCTGGTACCGTCCTGGGTGCGGAATTAGGTTTTGTTAACCATTCGATGGCAGCCTTCTGTTCAGGCAATCACTGCTCCGGTCCCGGATGGGTCGTGACATGGTCCGGCGGCAGAAAAGGGGAATGAAATGCGCGTTCTGCTGATAGAAGACGACAGTGCAACCGCTCAGAGCATCGAGCTGATGCTCAAATCCGAAAGTTTTAATGTTTATACGACCGACCTCGGCGAAGAAGGTGTCGATCTCGGTAAACTTTATGATTACGATATCATTCTTCTCGATCTCAACCTTCCCGACATGTCCGGCTATGAAGTTTTGCGGACACTTCGCCTCTCCAAGGTGAAGACGCCGATCCTGATCCTGTCCGGCATGGCCGGCATTGAGGACAAGGTGCGCGGCCTCGGCTTCGGAGCCGACGACTATATGACCAAGCCATTTCACAAGGACGAGCTGGTCGCCCGCATCCACGCCATCGTGCGCCGCTCCAAGGGTCATGCCCAGTCGGTCATCACCACCGGCGACCTGGTGGTCAATCTCGACGCCAAGACCGTCGAAGTCGGCGGCCAGCGCGTGCATCTGACCGGCAAGGAATACCAGATGCTGGAGCTGCTCTCGCTGCGCAAGGGCACCACGCTGACCAAGGAAATGTTCCTCAACCACCTCTATGGCGGCATGGACGAACCGGAACTGAAGATCATCGACGTCTTCATCTGCAAGCTGCGCAAGAAGCTCGACGCTGCGTCCGGTGGCCAGAACTACATCGAAACCGTCTGGGGCCGCGGCTATGTGCTGCGCGAGCCGGAAGACATTCGCGTCAGCGCTTGAACGAACAGCATCTGATTGAATTCAATGCAAAAAACCCGGCTCAGGCCGGGTTTTTTCTGTCCCTTCCGTTCGAGTATGACCCGAATCAGGCGGCGATCTTCAGAGTACGAAAGCGCTCGAGCAGTTGCGGCCGGTTGAACGGCTTCAGGAGATAGCCTTGGGCGCCGGCGCGCTTTGCCTTCATGATCGAGGCGACGTCGACCTCCACCAGCGAAATCAGGATCTGCGGCTTGATCGCACTTTCCATGGCGCGGACCTGGCGGATGACATCGACCGCCTGCATGTCGGGCAGGGCGCCGTCGATGACAATGACATCGGGCATTTCGGCCGCGCACATCTCGACCGCGTCAAGTCCGGTGGTCGCTTCGATCACCACCATGTCGGAGCCGCCAAGAATTCTTTTTGCGACCTTCCTGATCACACTTGAATCGTCGACAAACATGCAGCGCTTCATTTCCGGGTCCTCTTTGTCTTGGTGCGAACCGGCGGCATCCGGGGTATCGGGATGCACCTTAGACCGATCTGGTAAAGAAGCCGAAAAGCCGTTAGGTAAAGTTTTTGCAAAAATGCCGTTTGCGTGCGGTCCCCAGCGGGCGCGTCACCGACGATGAAACTTCGCTGTTCTGAATTTCGGCCAAAGCCGCAAATATCAGTGGCAAAAGATACTTGATTTGTTCTTGGCAGCCGGACGAGCCGGCAAACGGCTTCGGATCGTCAGGCCGCGGACAGCACGATCTCTTCGGCGGTCGCGTGGATCGAGATCGTCATATTGGCCTCACGCGCCAAGAGCAGCGTGTAATAGGGCTGGACCGAATGGGCGTCGATCGGCTCCTCGGGCTTGTTGCCGGAATGCAGTTCGAGGAATTTCGGCGGGACGCGCAGCATCGGACCGCTTGCCGCAAGCGCAAAGCGCGGCTCTGTCTCGAGGTTTTCCAGCGTAACCACCAGCTTGCCGCCGCGCGGGATGGCAGCGTTGGCGACGAGCAGCAAATTGAGCAGCAGCTTGACCTTGTTTTTCGGCAGCAGGGCGCGAACCCCGTTCCAGATCAGTTCCGGCTTCTCGTTCTTCAGGAAAGCGATCGCGACGGACTCGGCATCGCCGGTGTCGATCATCATGCCGGCCGAACCGGCGGCGCCGAAAGCGATGCGGGCGAATTGCAGGCGGGCCGAAGCGTTTCTGGCGCTCTGGCGAATCAGTTTCATGGCGTCTTCGTCGGCGCCGCCCTCGTCGAGGAGCTCAAGGCCGTTGTTGATGGCCCCAACCGGCGAAATGATGTCGTGGCAGACTCGGCTGCACAACAAGGCTGCGAGATCGGGTGCGGAGAGAGAGAAAAGCTCGGCCATCGGCGAAAATCCCTGCTAAAAATTCACATCCTGGTGGCCACGGGGCCTACCGCCGCGCCTCACCCACCCGAATCACGCTTTTTCCCCAGCGCTTCTGAATACACAGCGCCCGAGCGTGCAGCAACAAATCCACAATTTTCGTTAGCAAAAATGGCGTGTTTGCACAGGATGGGAGCCCGCACAGACGGTCAGACAGCCTTCGAACCGCCATGTTCATGTGGAAGGTTAATGGTTGAAAAAGGATTACGGCATAGTTTGCCCGTAACAGTCATCCTTAACGGCCGCCTAAAGAGCCGTACGGGGTACGAGGCGTCGGCGAAAGTGCTCCCTGACGGAGATTGGAAGCATGGTTTCCCGATTCTACGACCGGACCTTTGTCCGTGTCCTCTTCATGGCGATTGCCCTCATGGGCGCTCTCGCCTTCTCAACCTCTGCGTCGCGGGCGCAGGAATACACCGCTCAGGAGATCGTCGATTCCGGCCACAAGTTCTTCGGCGCGACGTCGGGCGGTCTGGCCACCGTCGTCGAGAAGATTTTTGCCTCCTACGGCCTGCCCAATGGCTATTTGCTCGGCGAAGAGGGTTCTGGCGCGGTGATCGGCGGCCTGACCTATGGCGAGGGCACGCTCTACACCAAGAATGCCGGCGACCATAAGGTGTTCTGGCAAGGTCCGTCGCTCGGCTGGGATTTCGGCGGCGAGGGATCGCGGGTGATGATGCTCGTCTACAATCTCGACGACGTCAGCAATCTCTACAACCGGTTCGGCGGCGTCGCCGGTTCTGCCTATGTCGTGGCAGGCGTCGGCTTTAACGTGCTGCAGAACAACCGGGTACTGCTGGTGCCGATCCGCACCGGCGTCGGCGCGCGGCTTGGCGTCAATCTCGGCTATCTGAAGCTGACGCAGGGGCCGACCTGGAATCCCTTCTGAGCGATTCCGACCACAGTTCGACCCGATCAACAGGTTCTGACCCGATCAAGCTGCGGCATACTCTTGCCGCAGCGCTGGATTTGCGTCATGCGAACGTGGCAAAGTCCAGACTTGGCGGTTGCCGGATAGCGGCCCGCCCGTAACGGGTAGTCACCTTGGTTCAGTCGATCCTGTTCTTCGCCCTCGGCTTTCTGTGCGCCGGCTTTCTGGCGCTGCTGGTTGCGCCGGCCATCTGGCGGCGGGCGGTCGCGCTGACGCGCAAGCGTGTCGAGGCGTCGGTGCCGCGAACGCTGGCCGAGATCCAGGCCGACAAGGACAGCTTGCGGGCCGAGTTCGCCATGACGACACGCCGGCTCGAAATCAGCGTCAAGACGCTGCGCGAGCAGGTGAATGAGCAACTCGTCGAGATCGGTCGCGGGCACGAGGCGCTGAAAGGCCTGGCGGTCGAGCGCAAGGACAAGAAGCAGGCGCTTTCGGAGCTAGGAGAGAAAAACGATCTGCTGCAGCATCGCGAGCAGCAGATACAGCAGCTGATGGACAAGCTCGTACAAGCCGAGCGCATGATGGAAAAGCGCGCGCTCGAGCTGGAAAAGCTCGAGCAAATGTATGACGACGCCTCCTTCTCCTCCAGCAACCGGCAGATCGAACTGGTGGCACGCGAATCCGAGCTGGAAAAGCTTGCCAACGACATTTCGGTGCTGCGCGGCCAGCGCAAGGAGGCCGACAAGCGCTATCAGGAAGTCGTCGCCGAGGGCAAGACCACGCGCGACGCCCTGAAGGCCGAGAAGAAAAGAACCACCGATCTCGAGAAGAAGCTCGAGCGCCTGCTCGCCACGCTTGCCGATCGCGAGGACAAGCTCGATCGCCGCGAAAAGGAGCTGGCGCGGCTTCGCGAACGATTGAAGGGCGAGGCTGCGGGCGTCGTGGCTGCCGGCGTGGTTGGCGCGCAGGACAGTGCCCCCGCCAGGAGCGAAGACGTCGACAAATTCGACAAAGTGCTAGCCAAGCTGGAAGGCGATCGCGAGCGGCTGGAAGCCAGGCTGACCACGCTGGCCCGTGAGAACAAGCGGCTGAAGACGGAGCTTGGCGGTTCCGAAACCACGAGAAATGGCGACGACAGGCGCAGCGCCGGTGATGCGTTGCGCGAACAGATGAACACCCTGGCGGCAGAGGTCGTCAGCCTTACGGCCAAGCTCGAAGGACCCGAATCGCCGATCACCAAGGCGCTGGCGGCGCCACAGGAAGCGCGGTCGGGCACCACCAGCCTCGCCGATCGCGTCCGGGCGCTGCAGAGGGCAGACTCGGCGGGCTGAGCTTCAGGTAGCTGGCTTTCGAAAATCCTGGGCGACTACGATTTGCCAGTCGAAAAATGATGCAGCGCAATCGCTGAGGCGGCAGCGACATTCAGGCTGTCGAACCCTTCAGACATCGCGATCCGCACCGTACGTAGCTGGTTAAGCAGGCTCTCGGGCAGGCCTTCGCCTTCGGTGCCGAGATAGAGCGCCAGTCGTTTCGGCCTCGCGGCATCGCGGATGTCAGCCTCACCGCGCGGCGACAAAGCGACCTGGCCGAAGCCCAACTCGTCGAGCTTCGCGATAAAAGCTTCGGTGTCGCCGAAGGACGCAAAGGGGACCTTCAGCGCGGCGCCGACTGAGACGCGGATCGCCTTGCGATACAGCGGGTCGCAACAGGTGGCGTCGATAGACACGGCATCGGCGCCGAAGGCGGCGGCGTTGCGGAAGATCGATCCCATATTGTCATGGTTGGCGATGCCGACGAGCACCACGACCAACGCATGCGCAGGCAACGTCTCCAGCAAGGCCTCCGCGGCCTGCGGCGCGCCTTTGCTGCCGATCGCCAATATGCCGCGGTGCATGTGGAAGCCGGCGATCCTGTCCATGATGTCGCTTGCCGCAACGTAAACCGGCAGGTCCGCAGGGGCCTTGCGCAGAATGTCGTCGAGCCCGGCCAGCCGGTTTTCGAGAACCAGGATCGACTCCGCGGCAAAGCGTCCGGTCGACAGCAGGACGTCCAGCACCACCTTGCCTTCGGCGACGAACCGGCCATGGCGGCCGGTGAGATCGCGCTCGCGGATGTCGAGATAGGCGGCGACCCGCGGATCATGCGCGTCGTCGATCTGGATCGGATCCATCAATACCTCGGCCGGCGAAAAATCGTCAGCGAGGTAAGGAGCGATCGGAGCCGCAGGTCAAGTCCCGGCGCGGCGCAGACGCGTTGCCATCTGGGACAAGTCGCCTATCCCGAAAACGCCGTCCAGCATGCGCAACAGCTCGCGCACGGCTTCCGACTTGCAGGAATAGTAGATCATCTGCCGGTCGCGGCGGGTCTCGACAAGATCGAGCGCCCTGAGCTTGGCCAGATGCTGCGACAAAGCGGACTGACTGAGCACCACCTTTTCGGCGATGGCACCGACCGACATCTCACCGTCGGCCAGATAGCTCATGATCAAAAGCCGCTTTTCGTTGCCCATAAGGGTCAGAAATGTCGCCGCCGATTCGGCATTGGCGATTAGTTTGGTCGAGACCATGCCCCATGTTTCCCTGCTCATCCGAACGCTATGGGGGCAAATAGCGTTAGGTGCTATAATTCAGCGATGGATCGCGCTGCTGATTCAGCGTCGTATGAATCGTAGATGATTTCGCCCAAATCTCAAGACATGCTTTTGATTCATGACGATTATCCTTGCTAACCCTGCGTAGCCGGCGCACGTCCGGCCCTGGCCATGTCGACAAGGACGGGCCGCAGGTCGCGCGCAGTCTTCAATGGTTGCGGAAAATAGACCCGGCAAACGGCGTCGCCCGATGCCAGGTCCATGCCGTCGGCATCGAAGCCGGTCACGGTCCAGCCATCACCTTCGGCCCTGGCAAAATGACGCGCATAGACGGCGATCGCGTCGAGATGGTCGGCATTCATGTGGTCGAGGGCGGACTGTTCGCTGGCCGCCAGCTCGTCGACGATCGGCCCATCTGTGACGAGATCGGCACGGTCGAGCAGATAGGCCTTGCCGAAGCCGCCATTCAGGCTGGCGCGCTCAGGCTCGAGGCGGAAGATCGAGAAATCGCCGAGCCCGGAATAGAGCTTTGCCTTGGGATTGCGGTTGAGATAGCGCCGCTCGGCGCGGGCATGCGCGCTCGAGCCGCGCTCAAGCGGCCGGGCCCGGCAAACAAGCGTTATCCTGGGGTGCGCCAGCGGATCGCCCTTGCCGGGTTCGCCGACAAGCAGCGAGCAGCGTGGCTCGGCAAGGATCGCGCCGGTGTGGGCGGAGAGCGCCGAGACCAGGATCAGCGGCGCGCCGTCGGTGTCGGTGGCGACCCCCACCCTGGAGGCCAGCGGCGACCCGGTTTTCGGCTCGATCACCGCCAGGGCGCCGAAACGGGCGCTGCGAATCAAGGTGCCAGCCAGCCTGACCGCCTCGGCGTCCGTCGCGCGAATGACGTCCTTCTTCGGCTCGTCCAAGATGCTCACCGGATTAAGTTGATTTTCCTCGTCCAGTTATTGGCCAATCAGACCGGATTTGACAAGCGCTTTGATCTCATCAGCCGAAAAGCCGAAGCGCGTCAGCACGGCCTGCGGCCGCTGGTCATCATTGTCCGGCATGGTGGCAAGCGCCGGCTGTGAGGCCGAGAAGCGTGGCGCAGGCGCCGGGCGCTCAAGCGCGCCTGTCTTCACAAATGCGTGACGGGCGCTGACGTGTGGATGATCCCTGGCTTCGGTCAATGACAGGACCGGCGCGACGCAAGCGTCGCTTGCGGCAAACAGTGCATCCCAGTCGTCGCGTGTCTCCTGCCGGAAGCGGTCGGCAATGGCGGCGCGCATTTGGGGCCATAACGCCCTGTCGTACTGGCCGCGGATAAAATGCGCGTCGAGCGGCAGCAGGCTGGCGAATTCGGCGAAGAAGCGCGGCTCCAGGCACCCGACCGCGACATGACGTTGGTCCGCCGTCTCATAGGTGTCGTAGAAGGGCGCACCGGAATCGAGCAGGTTGGCGCCGCGCCGGTCGTTCCACAGACCGGCCGCCATGAAGGCGTGTATGGGCGCCGCCAGCATCGAAGCGCCTTCGACCATCGCCGCGTCCACCACCTGGCCTTTGCCGGAGCGCGAACGCTCAAACAGCGCGGCGAGCACGCCGGCGATCAGCATCATGGCGCCGCCGCCATTGTCGGCGATCAGGTTCAGCGGCGGCACCGGCCGGCCTTCCTCCCGGCCGATGGCATGCAGCACACCGGAATAGGCGAGGTAGGTGATGTCGTGGCCGGCGCGGCCTGCGAGCGGCCCGTCCTGGCCGAAGCCGGTCATGCGGCCGTAGATCAGCGCCGGGTTGCGCGCCAACGCGGCATCCGGGCCGAGGCCTAGCCGCTCCATGACACCGGGACGAAAGCCCTCGACCAGCAGATCGGCTTTCTCGACGAGACGCAGCACCAGCTCGATCCCCGATGATTGCTTGAGGTCGAGGCGCAGGATGGAGCGGCCGTGACGGTCGAGATTGTGCGCATCGGAGAGCGGCAGCAGCGGTTGGTCCGAACCTGAACGCTCGACGCGCAGCACCTCGGCGCCCATTTCCGACAGCATCAGCCCGGCCAACGGCACCGGCCCGAGCCCGGCCATCTCGATGATTTTGAGGCCGGCAAGGGGGCCGGTCTTCACCACCGCTGCGCCGGCCACCATGGCCGTCTATTTCGGCGCCATGCGGATCGCCCCGTCTAGGCGGATGGTTTCGCCGTTGAGCATCTGGTTTTCGACGATATGCAGGGCGAGCGCCGCATATTCGGACGGCTCGCCGAGACGAGACGGGAAAGGCACGGCAGCGCCAAGCGAATCCTGCACTTCCTGCGGCATGCCGGCCATCATCGGCGTCTTGAAGATGCCGGGTGCGATGGTGCAGACGCGAATGCCGGAACGCGCGAGATCGCGGGCGACCGGCAGCGTCATGCCAACGACGCCGCCCTTGGAGGCGGCGTAGGCGGCCTGGCCGATCTGGCCGTCATAGGCGGCCACCGATGCCGTATTGACGATGACGCCGCGCTCGCCGCCCTGCAGCGGCTCGAGTTTGGCGGCGCGGTCGGCGACGAGGCGGATCATGTTGAAGGTACCGATCAGATTGATCTCGATCACCTTGCGATACTGGTCGAGCGGGTGCGGACCGTCCTTGCCGATGGTTTTAACGCCGATGGCGATGCCGGCGCAGTTGACCAGGATGCGCGCCGGCCCAAGCCTTTTTTCCACTTCGGCGACCGCGGCCGCACCGCTTTCGGCGCTGCTGACGTCACATTGGATGGCCGTGCCGCCAATGTCGCCCGCCACCTTCGCCGCCCGGTCGATGCCGATATCGAAAATGGCGACGCGGGCGCCCTTGTCGGCCAGCGCGCGGGCGGTTGCCTCGCCGAGGCCGGAGCCGCCACCGGTTACGATCGCAATCTGGCCGTTCGGGTTCATGTGGCGTCCTCCGTGCTGTTCCTGATCATGCTACGGAGGTCGCCGGCATGGTGCAACCTGACCAGCTCAACCGAGGGGCCTCGATCGGCCGGGCGATCAGGCCATCACCGGCGCGGGCTCGGCAATCCTGGCGACACTGGCATGGCAGACCTCACCGGAGAGCCGCACCACCGCACCAGGCACGATTTCGTGCGAAAGCAGCCGGTCGAGGTCGACCGGGCGCGGCATGGAGATCTGGCCGCGCGGGATCTTCCTGAAGCCGAGCGGGCCATAATAGGGCTCGTCGCCGACCAGGATCACCGCGGGCGCGCCGGCCTTGGCGGCCGCTTCCAGCGCGATCGCCACCAGCCGGCGGCCGATGCCGAGATTCTTGAAGGCGGGCCGCACGGCAAGCGGCCCGAGCATCAGCGCGCGGCCGGCGCCGGCCGCAATGCGGGTCATGCGCACCGATGCAACGACGATGTCGCCATCGACGGCGACAAAGGACAGCGCGCGCTCATGGCCGCCGGCCTCGCGAATCTTGTAGGCGGCCAGCACAAAGCGGCCGGGGCCGAAGGCTTCGTCGTTGATGGCTTCGATTTCGGGGTCATGCGCCGGGGTTTCCGGCAGGTATTTCACGTCGGCAAGGCTCATGGTCTTCGCGGTCCGATATACGAGGAAGGTTGCTGCAAGCGGCAGCGTTCGCCAGTCAGCGCTTTCTAAGCGCGGGCGCCCTTTCGTCGTCGGTCAAACCGTATCGAGGCAAAGTCGAACATGCGGAGTGTCCGCTAGCATCAATTTCCGGCGGCTGCAATCGGCTGTTTTCATAAGCCGTTCCCGGCGAGTGACGCTCTGTTCAGCAGATAATGTCTTCGACATTGCCGCGTTACGCCTACATTGGCGAAACGCACGCAAGGAGATTTCGCATGGGATTGCTGGTCGAAGGCAAATGGCAGGACCGCCCGGCCAAGGTCGATAGCGGCGGCAGGTTCATCCGCGCCGAGGCGCAATGGCGCGACTGGATCACGCGCGACGGCATGCCGGCGCAAGGCCGCAGGCGCGGTTTCAAGGCCGAACCCGGCCGCTATCATCTTTATGTCTCGCTCGCCTGTCCGTGGGCGCATCGCACGCTGATCTTTCGCGCGCTGAAGAAGCTCGAAGACATCATCTCGGTTTCGGTCGTGCATCATTTCCTCGGCGCCGACGGCTGGACTTTTCTGGCTGAGGACGGGGCCACCGGCGACACGCTCTACGGCCTCGATTTCCTGCATCAGATCTACACCAAGGCCGATCCCGCCTATTCCGGCCGGGTGTCGGTGCCGGTGTTGTGGGACAAAAAGCAAGAGACCATCGTTTCCAACGAATCCGCCGAGATCATCCGCATGCTCAATTCCGCCTTCGACGAATGGGGCGATGCCAGCGTCGATTTCTACCCGCCGGCGCTGCGCGGCGAGATCGACAAGGTCAATGCGCTGGTCTATCCGGCCATCAACAATGGCGTCTACCGGGCCGGCTTTGCCACCACGCAAGTGGCCTATGAGGAAGCGTTTGGAGAGCTGTTCTCGGCACTCGACACGTTGGAGGAGAGGCTGTCAAACCAACGCTATCTCACCGGCGGCCGTATCACCGAGGCGGATTGGCGGCTGTTCACGACGCTGGTGCGTTTCGACCCGGTCTATGTCGGCCATTTCAAATGCAATCTGCGCCGCGTCGCCGACTACCCCAACCTGTCGAACTATCTGCGCGATCTCTACCAGGTGCCCGGCGTCGCCGGCACGGTCAACCTGCACCACATCAAGACGCATTATTACGGCAGCCACGAGAGCATCAACCCGACGCGCATCGTGCCGGTCGGGCCGGAACTCGATTATGCCGCGCCGCATGACCGGGCGCGGTTCAGGAAGGCGGCGTGAGCATCGGAACTGACAGGCTACCAGTACGGCGATACCGGCTCGCCCCCGAAAACCTCGGCGATCCGCCGCAACGTCGCCGGCGTCGTGCCTTGGGGCAAACGGTCGAGCGGGAAGAAGCCGGCTTCGGCGATCTCGTGGTCCGGCAGTTTCGGCGCCGTCTGGCTGAAGCTTTGGATCAGGTAGAGACCGACATGGTCGCGGCGGCTGGCGCGGCGGTTGAAATGCATCGATGTCAGCACCGGCGGGGCTGTCAGCACGATGTTACCTTCCTCTGCCAATTCGCGCGTCAGCGCTTCGCCAAGCGTCTCGCCGACCTCGACACCACCGCCCGGCAATTGCCAGCCGGGAACATAGGTATGGCGGATGAGGAAGACGGAGTTCGAAGCGCGGTCGTGGATCAAGCCGCGCACGCCAAGCGTCATCGGCCGCCGCAGCAGGAAATAGAGATGGAACAGCCTTGCCCTGAGGCCGGGCCAGCCAGTCTGGCGAAAGGCCTGCATCGGGTCCGATGTCGCCATCATCGGCGAAACTGTAAGCGGACAGGAAACAGTGAGTGGAAAGCGCGGGGCGCGTCGCCTATGAAGGAAGGATGTTCAGGCTGGCGCATATTTCCGATGTCCATCTGGGGCCGCTTCCCGGTGTAACCTATCGCGAACTCGCGTCCAAGCGCGTGGTCGGCTACGTCAACTGGCAGCGCAACCGCCGCCGCCATATGCACGACGCCGTCATCGACACCATTGTGGCAGATATGAAGGCGAGCGGTCCCGACCACCTCGCCGTCACCGGCGATTTGGTCAATCTGGCGCTCGACGGCGAGATCGAGATGGCCAAGCACTGGCTGGAGACGCTGGGCCCTCCGGAGGATGTCTCGGTGGTGCCGGGCAATCACGACGCCTATGTGCCGGGCGCCTTCGACAAGGTCTGCCGCTCCTGGGCGGCGTGGATGAGCGGCGACGACGTCACCGCGCCGATCGACCGCAACACATTTCCCTATCTGCGCGTGCGCGGCAACGTCGCGCTGATCGGGGTCTCGACGGCGCGCGCCACAGCACCCTTCATGGCCAACGGCTTCTTCCTCGAAGGCCAGGCGCAAAGGCTGGCCTCGGTGCTCGACGCCACGGCCAAACGCGGGCTGTTGCGGGTGATCATGATCCATCATCCGCCGGTGCGCGGCGCCGTCACCCAACAAAAGCGCCTGTTCGGCATCTCGCGCTTCCACAAGACCGTTCACCGGCATGGCGCCGAGCTGGTGCTGCATGGCCATTCGCACCTGCCGTCGCTGTTCTTCATCGGCGGACGCGGCACCAGGATTCCGGTTGTCGGCGTCGCCGCTGCCGGCCAGTCGCCAGGCAGCAAGAACCCGGCGGCGCAGTACAATCTGCTCGATATCGACGGCGAAAAGGGCAACTGGCGGATCCGGCTGACGCGGCGTGGCCTGACGGGGCCCGCGACGCCGCCGTCGGACCTGCAGGTGGTGGAACTCGGCGTCGATGCCGAAGCATCGAAATCGCTGATCAGAAGCTGATCTTCATCGCCATCAGGCGATCCCAGAACAGCGCGGCCGCCACCGCAAGGCCGACCAGCGCGCCGGCCGCGATCACGCCGAGGCCGGACAGGAAGGTCGACCAGCGCTTGCCGGGCGCGATTGCTTGCAAGGGTGGTTCGGCTTCCCGGACGGCAGCGCGGTTCAGGCCGGCGACGGCGGGCTCGACCCCGCCTTCCATCATGCGCTGGCGCTCGACGATGCGCTCCGCCACATAGCGCGTGACCTGATCGGCAACCGGTTTCATATCGGTCGATTCGGCAAGCACCACGCGGCCGATCCGGGTATCCCTGAGGAAGCGGTAGGTGCGGCGGTCGCGCCCCATGGCAACATGGCTGACGGCGTCGATCCACAGCCTCGGCTGCAGGCCCGACGAAACAACGAAGTCGAAATTGTCCATATCAGCGGGCACGTCGGCAAAGACCGGGGCAAGTTCGGCGGCAAGCAGATCCAGCCGCATGCGGTGCGCATCGCGCATGTCGACAACGATATCGTCGCGATCGGCAAAGGCGTTCTTTACGTCGCGAACGGCATCGGACAGTTTGCGCGACGGGGTTAAAGAGGTGAATTGCTCGTCGGAGTCCTTCATTATCCCTCGCTAATATGATTAATAGCGAGTTAACACAGCCGCCGGCAAAATGCACTGGCGAGATGCCGGAGCCAGTGAGGTTCAGCTCGCCGCGGCGCCGAGTCTCGGACGCACACGCCTGCCGCGGCGTGCCATGTTCCGGCGCACGGCCTGGGCGACCACCTCAGGCACTTCTTCAACCAGCATATGGCCGGCATCGAGCACGTGATGGATGTGAAAATGCGTCGGCAGGCCATCAGCCTGAGTAAAGGGCAGCACCGGATCGTCCGTCCCCCAAACCACCATCACCGGCATGTCGAGTGTGTCGAGCTGTTCGCGGGGGATGACGCCCTGACACTCGTCCCTGATCATGCCGGCGGCGATCTCGACCAGCTTGCGCAACTGGCCGGGGCGACGGCGTACTTCCGCCAGGACGCCAACGATGCGTTCGGGCGGCAGGCTTTGCGGCCCCGACATCGCGGCAAGGCAGGCGCGGATTTCCCGTGTGTCGGCCGCCGCGGCGTAGCGGCGCAACAGCGGTCCGTTGATCTCCGGGCCAACACCGCCCGGCGCCAGAAGGGTCAGCGAGGCCATTGTCTCGGGCTCGGCCAATGCCATCAGGGCAGCTACCGCACCACCCATCGAATGACCGATGACATGCACCCGTCCTATCCCGCGCTCGGCCAGATCGGCCAGAACTGCTCGCGCCGCCGTCTTGGCCGGACCGCCGCCGGGGAAATCGAGCGACAGTCCGTGTCCCGGAAGATCGTAGGCCAGTGTTCTGATGCCGGGCGCCAGCGTCGCGGTCACCTCGCGCCAGATGTCATGGCAACCGCCGAAGCCATGCAGCAGGACGACCGTCTTCGGCCCTGCGCCCCGCTCGGCAACATAGAGGGATGAGACCATGAAAAATGTATGATTGTTGCTAGGTAGGACAGGAAATGCTGGATTGGGGCTGGATTGCTCCCAGTCCAGACCGATGGCCAGTAAAATTTTCGCGATCCGATATCAGCTGGCGTTGCCGAGGCCCGCGGCGTGCAACGCCTCGACCAGCCGGTCTGTCAGATCGCCGGGATATTTCCGTTCGGCGAAAGCCGCACGCGGGTCAGCGGCGAATTTCGGG
Source organism: Mesorhizobium sp. PL10 (assembly GCF_053714315.1). Classification (NCBI taxonomy): domain Bacteria; kingdom Pseudomonadati; phylum Pseudomonadota; class Alphaproteobacteria; order Hyphomicrobiales; family Phyllobacteriaceae; genus Mesorhizobium; species Mesorhizobium sp. PL10. Next base: position 61,033 of record NZ_JBSKBR010000016.1, read on the forward strand.
AATTTGGTGTTCAGCTCATCCAGAAGCTTGGCCGCCAGCTGCTCGCGGCCGGCCGCCTTGGCGCCGATCAGCCGCGCCGCCAGATAATGCGATTTCATCGCCGTCGTGCGCAGCGACTCGCTGGCGATCGCGGCCTTGTTCATGTCGCCCAGCATGAATTGTCCGGCGAAGAGACCGTAATCCCACCATGTCGGATGGCCACTGAACGTCTCGACGGCATGAGCCAGGATCGGTGTTCCCTCGGCATAATTGCCGGCAAAGATCAGACCATAACCGTAAGCGGCAGCCATGCTGAGGTCGTATGGGTTGAGCTGATAAGCCTTGCGCATCCAGCGGATTGCTTCCTCGGTGTTGCCAAGGCGTGAGTAAAGGTAGCCGTACGCGCGGTGCGCATAGGGGCTGGTCGGCCCCATCTGGATGGCGCGATGTGCAAAAGACATCGCCTGTTCGACCGTCGCGCCAGGCGGATAGGCGTAGTGATCGGTCGCAGCCTCGAGATGGAGCGATGCCAGTTCCGAATACACGAGCGACGATTTCGCGCCCTGGCTTGCAAGGTTTTCCAGGCAGCGATAGGCGGCCTCGTGAGTCTTGGTGCTCTGGTCGAGATAGTACCTGTCGTTGAGGATCAGGCAGCTCGTCAGACCTGTCTGGACGCCGTTCTGTTCGATGTAGCCGTAGAGCGGGCCGGAGGCGGGAATGGTCGAGCTGAGGATGGCAGCGATCCGATCCTCGACGGCGCCAGGTGCGCTGTCGGCCGACGTCAGATTGCGGGACAAAAGCACACGACCGGTTGCCACGCTCTGCAGTTCGAGCGTCACGTCACCTGCCATGGGCCCGGGCAGGACATCGAAAACGAAGCTGGTCGGGTCGGTGCTTGGATCGCGCTTGCTGTCGGCGTCGCGGCCGATGAAGTCGATGGTGTCGAAACCGGCAAGACCGGCGCGCAGCGAGGCGGCGACGCGGCCAGCTTCGGGGCCGGTGGCCTTCACGGCGATGTAGACGAGGGGCAGCGCCTCCATCGGCGGCGATGCGATGCTGCTCGTTGCGCCCGCGGTCTCGACCGCCGCCGCCGGATCGCTGCCGGCAAGCAGTGCGCCGCTACCCTGGCGCAGGATGAGCACGCCCAGCATGAGGATGACCAGTGTCATGGCGACCCAGAAGAACTGGAGGTGGCGGGCTAGTGAAGGCCCCGGCTCTGTGATCGCCGAGGCCGTCGTTGGGAGCGCGGCACGAGAGGCCTGGTCAGGCGACCCGGGCAAGGCGGCTACCGCCTGCGCCAGCGCCACCGGCTCGTGCCCAACCGGCAGGCGTATGGCGTTGAGTTCATAGGACGGCACGTAGCCACCGCGCGGAATGGCAATGCGGACCGGTTCGGCTACGCCTTCATTGGCGAAATAATGCTGGAGGAGTTCGCGAAGCCTGCCTGCCTGCACTCGGACCACGGCATCGGTCGACGAATCAAAATCGCCGTCCTTGCCGAAGACATCCATGGCGATGGAGAAACCCTTGAGCCTGTCGGCTTCGCCGGCTTGCTCGCGCTCCACAAGATAGCGCAGCAACTTGCGTGCGCGCTCGGAACGTCCGAACGTTTCGCTGGCGAGTAGTCGCTCCAGTGTCTCGCGCACTGCGGGGGCGGCAGGCGTGGCATGCTGCAAGTGTCGATCCTCTCGAAGTCGGCACAGGTTGAGGCGCAATCATATAGAGCCTGCACTTCCATACAAGCTTGCTTATGTTATGCGATCGCGTACCGCACCGGATAATTGCTGATGGTTAACACGAGAAAACCGGTATTTCCCCGGCAAATGGGGGATTTCCGGGCGCCGCGGATACGGCGCCCGGCGGGAAAATCAGCCAGCCTTGCGCCCGATGATACGGTTGGCAGCCGAAACAACGGCTTCCAGAGAGGCGGCGACAATGTTGGTATTGATGCCGGCGCCGAACAGTTTGCCGCCGGGATATTCCATCTCGACATAGGAGATTGCCGAGGCGTTCGAACCGCGCTGGAGCGAATGCTCGGAATAATCAAGCACTGACATGTCGACGCCGACATGGCGCGACAGCGCATCGACGAAGCCGTCGATCGGGCCGGTGCCGGAGCCGGTGATGGTCGTCTCCTTGCCGTTGTCGAGGATCAGCGCCTCGACCACGCGCCGGCCCTTTTTCTCGGTGTCGGGATAGGTGTGGTGGTCGATGAATTTCAGCCGCGCGCCAGGCTGGTCGACATAGGTCTCGAGGAAGCGATCATGGATGCGCTTTGCCGGCACTTCCTTGCCTTCCGCGTCTGTGATCGCCTGGATCTCCTGGCTGAACTCGATCTGCAGGTTGCGTGGCAGATTGAGGCCGTAATCGGCCTGCAGCACATAGGCGATGCCGCCCTTGCCTGACTGCGAGTTGATGCGGATGATCGCCTCGTAGCTGCGCCCGACATCGGCCGGATCGATCGGCAGATAGGGCACTTCCCATACCGGCGTGTTGGCCTTCTTCAGCGCCTTCATGCCCTTGTTGATGGCGTCCTGGTGTGAGCCGGAAAAGGCGGTGTAGACCAGTTCGCCGACATAGGGATGGCGCTCGGGGATCTTCAGCTGGTTGGAATATTCGTAGACGTCCTTCATCCGGTTGATGTCGGAGCAATCCAGATGGGGATCGACGCCTTGCGTGTACATGTTGAGCGCCAGGGTGACGATGTCGACATTGCCGGTGCGCTCGCCATTGCCGAACAGCGTACCTTCGACGCGGTCCGCACCCGCCATCAGGCCGAGCTCGGTGGTGGCGATGCCGGTGCCGCGATCATTGTGCGGGTGCAGCGAAATCAACAGGTTATCGCGATTGTCGAGGTTGCGGCACATCCATTCGATGCGGTCGGCATAGATGTTGGGCGTCGACATTTCGACCGTCGACGGCAGGTTGATGATCAGCTTGTTGTCGGGCGTCGGCCTCACGATCTCGGTGACGGCGTTGCAGATCTCCAGCGCGACTTCGAGTTCGGTGCCGGTAAAGCTCTCGGGCGAGTATTCGAAGCGGTAGCCGCCGCCGGCCTTGGCCGCCATGTCGGTGATCATCTTGGCCGCGTCGGTGGCGATGCGCTTGATGCCGCCGACGTCTTTCTCGAAGACGACGCGGCGCTGCAACTCGCTGGTCGAATTATAGAAATGCACAATCGGATTGGTGGCGCCCTTCAGCGCCTCGAAGGTGCGGGTGATGAGTTCGGGACGGCACTGCACCAGCACCTGCAGCGAGACATCGGCCGGCACATTGCCTTGTTCGATGCACCAACGGGCGAAATCGAAGTCGGTCTGCGAGGCCGAGGGGAAGCCGATCTCGATCTCCTTGAAGCCCATGTCGAGCAGCAGCGCGAACATGCGCGCCTTGCGCTCATGGCCCATCGGATCGATCAGCGCCTGGTTGCCGTCGCGCAAATCGACAGAGCACCAGATCGGCGCCTTGTCGATGACCTTGTTGGGCCATGTGCGGTCGGTGAGGCCGACGGTCGGATAGGGTTGGTATTTGCGGGCGGCGTCCGCCATGTGGCCCGCCGCGCGTTTTGCGCTTTCGGCTTCGCCGGATCGGATTTCTTCTCGTGCGTTCATCGTCGTTTCTCCCGGCGGCTCGCGGATCGGTCTTCGGACGGATTGGTGGCGAGCAGCGCCTTACCAGATTTTCGTTCGCTTGATGTGAAGTGCCAATTTGAAACTGGCCAAGGAGCGTGCGCGTAAGCGGCGGTTCGACCGCCGGGCGCTCCTTCAGCGAACCCGGCGATCGCCGATAAGGCCGAGAAGAAGCAGGGTCGATGCCAGCGCGCGAACGGTCTCGCCGGCAAAGCCGGTCGGACGGGAGGCGACGGAGGTCTGGCGCGTGTTCATGGCGGATTTCATACAGGAGCGGCCATGGACAGGCAAGTGGCTGCCATTTCCACCGCACCCGAGCGGTCTTCCCCATGCGCGGCAAATGCGCCAAACTTGTGTGTCGCCGAGGTCGCAATGCTTCGCTGTCGAGAGGGGTCATCCATGAATTTCGTTTTCTTCTCGCCGCATTTTCCCGCCAACGGCGCCGATTTCTGCGACCGGCTGAAGAAGGCCGGCGCCACGGTGCTGGGCATTGGCGATGCGCCCTTCGATGCGCTGGACGGAAAGCTGAAGGCGGCACTGTCGGAATATTACCGCATTGCCGACATGGAGGATTATGATCCGGTGTTCCGGGCGATGGGCCATTTCATCCACAAATGGGGCCGCATCGACCGCTTCGAGTCGCTCAACGAGCACTGGCTGGAACTCGAGGCCAACATCCGCACCGACTTCAACATCTACGGCACCAAGCTCGATTTCGTGAAGAATCTGAAGCGCAAGAGCCGCATGCGCGCCTTCTTCCGCAAGAGCGGCGTCGACACAATAGCGCAGCGCAAATGCTCCGATCGGGCAGGCGCCATGACCTTCATCCGTCGCGTCGGCTATCCCGTGGTGGTGAAGCCCGATTCCGGGTCCGGTGCCTCGAACACCTTCAAGATTTCCAACGCCAAAGAGCTCGACCAGTTCTTCCGGGACAAGCCCGAGGATGTGACCTTCGTCATGGAACAGTTCATCGAGGGCCTGGTGGTCACCTTCGACGGGCTGGTCAACCGGGACGGCGAGGTGGTGCTTGCGGCCAGCCACCGCTACGACCAGAGCGTCATGGAGGTGGTCAACAAGGACCGCCACATGAGCTACACCTGCTTTCCCAGGATCAGTCCAGCGGTGGAGGAGGCAGGCCGGAAAATCCTGAAGGCGTTCGACGTGCGCGAGCGCTTCTTCCACATCGAGCTGTTCGAAACCAAGGACCGCGTCATCGCGCTGGAGGTCAATATGCGCCCGCCGGGCGCCTGGATGACCGATGCGATCAACTACACGTTCGACATCGATGTCTATGCGGCGTGGGCCGACATGGTGGTCAAGGATGCCGCGGGCGGACCCTATGAGGGCAAGTATTTCACCGCCTATGCCAGCCGCAAGCAGCACCTCCACTATTTGCACAGCCATGAGGACGTGCTAGCCGCGCATCGCGACAAGATCGTCCACCATTCGCCGATAGAAAAGGTTTTCAGCCGCGCCATGGGAAATTACGCCTACCAGATGCGCTCGAAGGACGAGAGAGCGCTACGCGAGGCCGTCGCCTACATCCACGCGGAAAAGGCGTGAACGCGATGGACATTTCCTATCACAAGCATTTCGCCCGCAATCTCGGCCGCGACATGGAATACAAGCGCTACGGCCATGCCGGCCGGCCGGTGGTGGTGTTCCCGACCTCGCAGGGGCGGTTCTATCAGTTCGAGGATTCCGGCGGGGTGGGTGCGCTCTCCGAATTCATCGACACCGGCCGCATCCAGCTGTTCGCGGTCGACGGTATCGATTCGGAATCCTTCTTCAACAAGCACGCCGACGCTGCCCACCGCATTGGTCGCCACGAGGCCTATTTCCGCTATGTCCGCGAGGAGGCGCTGCCGGAGTTTCTGGCCACCGCCGAGCAAGCCAATGGCGGGCGCAAATTGAAGCCGCTGTTCACCGGCTGCTCGATGGGCGGCTACCATTCCTCGAATTTCGTCTTTCGTTTTCCCGAACTCGCCAGCGGCGTCATCGCGCTGTCGGGCGTCTATTCGGCGCGCGACTTCTTCGGCAAGGCGCTGGAAGGCGACATCTTCTACAACTCGCCGCTCGACTATCTGCCCGGCATCGTCGATCCGAAACTGCTTGCCCGGCTGAAGGCGCTCAGGCTGATCTTCTGTTGCGGGCAGGGCGCCTGGGAGGAGCGGATGCTGGTCGAGACGCGCAGGCTGGAACAGATCCTGCGCGACAAATCGATTCCCGCCTGGGTCGATTATTGGGGTGGCGACGTCAGCCATGACTGGCCGTGGTGGCACAAGCAACTGGTCTATTTCTTCGGTCGCTGGCTGGATGAGGATCTGATGCATAGATTGGATTGATGACCACACCCGATCCCATCCGCCGCTTCGTCGAGGCCACCAATAAAGGTGACACCGAAGCGTTTCTCGACACGTTCGCAGCAGATGCCTCCCTGATCGACTGGGGTAGATCATTCCATGGCCGCGAGCAGATTGCGCGCTGGAACCAGTCGGACAATATCGGCGTGAAGTCCAATCTCCGCATTGTCCGTATCGCCGAGGCGCAAGGCAGCTATCATGTCCGCATCGCCGTCAAAGGCGAGGGCTTCAACGGCGAGGGGGACATGGTCTTCACGCTGGACGGCGACCGTATAGCGAGTCTCGTCATCAGCTGAGTTCGCCTATCCTTCCTGGCATACCGGCAGCGGAACGGTTTCGTGCTCTACCGTCGATCCGCGGCGCAGGCCGAGGAAGACAACAAGGGCAGTGACGATGGTGATTGCCGCCAGCACAATCAGCAGCCTGTCGAAGGCCGTCTCGTAGGCCTGGATCAGGGTCGTGGCTCCGGCTCCCGGCAAGCGGGCTGCCGCTTCGCCGACATTGCCGGTCACCAGCAGCTGCGCGGGGGCGGTTGCACTGAGGGAAGACGCTGTTCCCTGGGCCGCCAGTTGCGCTGCAGTGAAACCCGACAGGACAGCCATGACGATGGCCAGCGCCACGCCCTCGCAGGCGACGCGGGTGGTGTTGAAGATGCCGACCGCCATGCCGGCGCGCTCCTTTGGCACGACGCTGACGGCAAGCCCGTCCATCAGCCCCCAGGGCAGGGCGATGCCGACGCCGATCAGCATAAGCGGCGCCACCAGCGCGATGGCGACCGGCGGTATCAGGCTCAGCCAGACAAGGCCGGCGGCGGCAATCAGCAGGCCCACGCCGCAGATCGTCGCCGGCGCGACCCGGCGTGCGAGTTGACCGGCGAGCAGAGGCAGGATCAGCAACGGTCCCGACAGGCAGATCATCAATTGCCCGGCCTTGATCTCGCTCATCCCTTCGATGCCGATGAAGCGGATCGGCAACAGAACGAGCAGGACGACGAAGCCATAGGCTGGTGCCGCCGCGAGGAACTGCACGCCGACGAAGCGGGGAAAGCGGAACAGCGAGAGATCGAGCATCGGCCGGCGCACGCGCCGCTCGATGATGACGAAGGCGGTAAAGAAGAGGGCGGCCACGCCAAGCAGCCCGATGACGAGCGGATCGGTCCAGCCGCTCTGCGGCGCCTGTAACATGCCATCGGTCAGCGATGCCAGCGCGATCGTGAAGGTGCCGGCTCCCGGCCAGTCGAGGCCGGTCGCATCCGGGTCGCGTGATTCCTTGATGCTGCGAAGGCCGAGCAGGGCAGCTGCAATCGCAAGCGCTGTAACCAGAAGGAAGATCGACCGCCAGCCGAAGGCATCGATCAGCAGGCCCGACGCGATCGGTCCGAAGGCGAGGCCGATGCCGAAACTGGTGCCGAGGAAGGAGAAGGCGCGCAGCCGCAATTGCCCCTCGAATTCCTGGGCAAGCGCCGAGGCGCCGCCAGCGAAGGCAGCGGCACTGCCCAGCCCTTGGGCGGCCCGAAGTGTGTCGAACCAGACGATGTCAGGCGCCAGCATCGCGCCCAGCGTGGCCAGGACATAAAGGCCGAGGCCAACAATGAACATCCGCTTGCGGCCGTGACTGTCGGCGAGCGCGCCTAGCGCCATCAGGGTGGCGCCGAAGGTCAGCATGAAGGCGTTCGTCACCCAGTTGAGGGTGATCGGGCTGCCGCCGAGATCGGCCGCAATTCGCGAAAGTGCGACGGCCGGGCCGGTGAAGGTCAAGGGCATGGTCATGGCGGCAAGGCATACCGACAGCAGGACGAGCCATGGCGCGGCTGCGCCGTTTTTGGTCTTGGAAGTCATGGGTTTTCCTATCTGAAGCAGGATCCGCCGGCCTGCCGCTGGGAGCGCGGCGCCGGTCGTGAGGAGAAGATAGGCCGGCGACATTTCCAGAAGAATAGTATTTAATCTCCATGTATATCGGACTAAAACGCTCGAATTGGGAAGCGCGATGGAACGCCTCAACAGCCTTCTGGCCTTTGCTCGCACGGCCGAGTTCGGCAGCTTCATCGCTGCCGGCCGAACGCTCGGTATCTCGGCATCGGCCGTCGGCAAGAGCGTCGCCAGGCTCGAGCAGGACCTCGGCGTGCGGCTGCTACAGCGCAGCACGCGCCGTGTCGGGCTGACCGAGGAGGGAAAGCTGTTCAATGAGCGGGTGCGGCGCATCCTCGACGACATCGACGATGCCGAGGCCATGCTGTCGCGAACGCGGGAAACGCCGCATGGGCGGCTGCGTGTTTCGACGCCGATCGTGACCTATCACCTGCTGTTGCCGGTGCTGTCGGAGTTCATGGCGCTCTATCCCGAAATCGAACTCGACATCGACTTCAACGACCGCATCGTCGACCTCATCGACGAAGGCGTCGACATCGCGATCCGCAGCGGCGAGCTGCCGGATTCCCGTCTGGTAGCGCGGCCGCTTGCGCCTTTCCGGCTGCTGTTGTGCGCGGCACCTTCCTATATCGAACAGCACGGCACCCCGAGCGGACCGGACGATCTGATGAACCACTACGGCATACGCTTCCGGTTTCCCAACAGCGGCAAGCTACAAGGCTGGCCGTTCATTGGCGGCAGTGCCGAGCCGCAGGTCCGTTCGATGCTGACCTGCAACAATACCGAGGCGCTGAAGGGCGCCACGATGGCCGGCCTCGGCATCAGCTCGATGCCCGATTTCCTGGTTCGCGAAGCGCTTCGCGACGGCAAGCTGCTGACTGTTCTCGATGACCATGTCGACGGCCGCGGCCAGTTCCGCTTGCTGTGGCCGTCCAACCGCCATTTGTCGCCGAAGGTTCGTGCGTTCGTCGATTTCCTCCCCGACCGGCTTGCCGCGACGCTGAGCGGCTCGTAGTCCTTCGCAGCGCCGATGGCGACGACGAAAGATAGCGAGGAATACCGCTGCTATCAGTAAGTGGCGCGGCCGCCGGACAGGTCGAACGTCGCGCCAGTGGTGAAGGAATTTTCGTCCGACAGCATGAAGGCGATCATGGCGGCCGCCTCTTCGACTTCGACGAAGCGGCCACGCGGCACCTTGCCCAGCATGTAGGTGACCTGGGCCTCGGTCAGCTGTTCGAGGATGCGGGTGCGGGCCGGCGACGGCGTCAGCGCGTTGACGGCGATGTCGTGGCCGGCCAGTTCCTTGCCGAGCGATTTGGTCAGCGCAAGCACGCCCGCCTTGGCGGCGGAATAGGCGGCGGCGTTGGGATTGCCTTCCTTGCCGGCCACCGAGGCGACGTTGACGATGCGGCCGTAATTGCGCGCGATCATGCCGGGCACCAGGCGCTTGCAGCAGTAGAAAACGCCGTTGAGGTCGATGTCGATGATCTCGCGCCAGGCGGCGGGATCATAATCCACCACGGTCGCCGCCGGCCCGGCGATGCCGGCATTGTTGACGAGCAGGTCGGCGGGGCCGAGCAAGCGCTCGGTTTCGGTCGCGGCGCGATCGACGGCCTCGATCAACGATTGATCGCACAGCAAAGCCTCAATCCGACCGAGCGGGCCGAGTTCGGCGACGGCGTTCTTCATCGCAGCCTGGTCGACATCCCAGATGGCGACGCTGGCGCCCGACGACAACAGGCGTCGCGCGACCGCGAGGCCGATGCCTTGCGCGCCCCCGGTCACCACCGCGACACGGCCTGAGAGATCGACGGCATTCATGCGACGGTTCATGGGCAATTTCCTCTTCCCGGATCTTTGAATTCGTATTCAGTCCCTGACGGCGCTCGCCACCAGCCGCGCTATGCTCGGCCCGGCGATGAGCACGACCAGGAAGCGGGCCGACTGCAGCGCCATGACGAAGGAGATGTCGACGTTCTGCGCGGCGGCGGCGATGATGGCGACGCTGTCCATGCCGCCGGGGCTGGTTGCGAGATAAGCGGTCAGCGGATCGATGCCGAGGACATGGCTGATCAGCCAGGCCATCCCGCCGCAGAAGGCTATCAGCACGACAATTGAGGCGACGATCTGCGGTAGCGCCCGTGTGGCATGGCGCAGGATCGCCCGAGTGAAGTTCAGGCCGATCGACCAGCCGACCATGCCGTAACTCAGCGCCAGCAACCATTGCGGCAGCTGCATCGTCACGCCAAAGCCGAGATGGACGATGGTGCCGAAAATGAAGGTGCCGAGGAAGAAGGGTGAGGGCAGCCGGCAAAGCCGGCCGGCCAGAGCACCGACGAGCGCCACGCCGAGCGTGGCGGCAAAGGCCGTGGGTTCGATAGCCGGGAACCAGACGATGGCGGGCACCTCGATGCCAGACGTGTCGACCCACATCTTGGCGACCAGGGCTGCCGTCATCGAGACGAAGATGACGCGCAAATACTGCATGAAGGCGACGAGGCGCTGGTCGGCGCCGAAAGCGCCGGCCATCAGCACCATGGCGGTGGCCGCACCCGGCGACGAGCCCCAGACCGCTGTCGTGCCGGGCAGCACGCGCCAGCGGCTGATCAGCCAGCCGAGCAGGCTGGACGCCGCAAGGGTAGCCAGCACCACGATGAGGAACAGCGGCCATTCCTTGTAGAAGACCGAAAAGATGTCGGCCGAGATCGACGCCGCGACCAGGCAGCCGACCACGGCCTGGGCGGAGGCAAAGACGGGGCGCGGCACGCGCACGGTGGCGCCATTGGTGCCGGCAAGGATCGCCGCCAGCATCGGGCCGATCAGCAGGGCGGCGGGCAGTGCGGCGTATTCCAGCGCGCCAGCGAACAGCAGCGAGAAGATCAGCAACACCAGCCACTGCCGAAGCGGACGCATGCGCGTCATGCGTTCGATGGCCGGCTGTTCTGGCGAGGAATCCATTTCAGGTCTTAGACTTGGAGAAGAATGATGCGAAGCCCGCCGAGGAAAACTCGAAAACCGCGTTTGCTTTCGAACATCACTCGTTCTTGACGGCGGGCAGGCCGAAACCCCCGACCGGATGGGTCTCGATCTGGAACTCGAAGCCGGAGATGAAAGGCCGCGCCTTGGCGATCGCCGCCTGGACTTCGGGCAGTTGCAGCGATGCCTTGTGGCTGGCCTGATCGGTCCACACTTCGGTGACCCAGATCGCGTCGGCGTCGGCCGGGTCGGTGGCGATGATGTAGCTCAGGCAGCCGGGGAGGGCGCCGGTGCTCTCGCGCAAAACGCCCATCATCGCGTCGCGCTGGCCGCGCGCCGCCCGCATCTTGCCGATCAGTCCGTACATTGCCTTACGTCTCCCCTTCAAACCTCAGCAAATTTCCACACGACATGCATAGGTTGCGAGACGCAGTATGCAATTGCCCGGTCAAGGCATCAACTGGCCACCGTTCACCTCGATCACCTGGCCGGTGATGTAGCCGCTCAGGAGATCGGAAGACAGGAAGAGATAGGCGCCGACGCAGTCTTCAGCGGTGCCGGCGCGTCCTTGCGGAATGGTGGCGACCATGCCCTTCATCTGTTCGTCGGTGGAATAGCGCTCGTGGAAGGGCGTCGCGATCGTGCCGGGCGCCACCGCGTTGACGCGGATGCCGAAAGAGATCAGCTCCTTGGCCATGCCGCGGGTGACGTTGGAGACGAAGGCCTTGGCCGAGCCATAGAGACCAGCGCCGCCACCAGCGCCATTGCGCGCGGCGATCGACGAGGTGTTGACGATGAAGCCGCCCTGTTTCTTCAGCCACGGCATCGCCTTGCGTGACGCCGTCAGCACCGAGCGGGCGTTGAGATCCATCACCGCGTCGTAATGCGCCTCGGTCTGCTCGGCATAGGGCACGCGGCCAAGCATGCCGCCGGCATTGTTGACCAGCCCGTCGAGCCGGCCGAAATGCTCAGCGCTCTCCTCTACGACGCGCTCGACATCGGGGGCAGCTGAGAAATCGCCCTGTGTCAGGAACACCTCGCCGCCGCCGTCGCGGATGGTCTTGGCCAGCTTCTCGGCCGCCTCGCGGCTCGAGTTATAGTGCAGCGCGACACGGCTCTTTTGCGCGGCATAGGCAAGTGCCAGGGCAGCGCCTATGCCGGTCGAGGCGCCGGTGACCAGCACCGCCTTGCCGGCAAGATCGGGGATGACGAGGGTGGCCGCGGTCATGAGCACTTTTCCTTCGGGATGTCAGGCCTCCCTTCGTAGGCTCTCATGGCCTTCACGTTCAAGCCCGTGGCGGCTCAGGGCCTGAGATAGGCGTAGCCCTGACGTTGCAGTTCGGCGAGCTTGACGACGCCGCCCTTGTCAGCGGCGTGGAAGCCGTCGAGCAGGTCGGCAAGGGTGATCTCCATGCCTTTCATGGTGTTGCCGCAAGCATGCGGCTCGAGCCCTTGGCCGACAAGGCCGGCGAAGCGGCCCGAAATCGCCGCCGATATGCCCTTCGACTTGAAGGCGGCAAGGGCAGGGCCATGCACGACCAGCACGATTTCCACATTGCCGCCGGTGCCATCATAGTGGTTCTTGATGTTGCCGAGCACAAAATTGACCTTGTCGACGTCGCTGAGGTGATAGGCCACCTTTGGCTTTTCTTCGGCTGCTGCCGCCTGGTTCAACCCGAACAGGCCGGCAGCGCCGGCAAGGCTGGCCCGGAACATGTCGCGTCGGCGCATGGCATTCTCCCCCGCTTGACGCTCACCGCAAATTGCGTGGCTGTGGCCACGATACTAGCATAAATTGACGTTACGTCCTGTCGATGCGAGGAGGGGGTCCAATGGCATTCAGGGTAGGGGAAGGGAAGAGATTTGTCGGCACCGGATTTGGAATTGCGCTGCTCGGTTTGCTGGCCGGCACCGCCGTCGCCGACGACGCGCTAAAACTGGCTGAACTCAGCCCGAACGGCGCCGATGCCTGTTTCGGCCGGGTCTATGACGCAGCCCACCTCAAGGCACATCCGAAGCAGAAGGTGGCGCGGATATTCTTCCTGTATGGCCATGATCCGGTGAGCCGTCCGAATGAGGAGCCGACGGCAAACGCCGATACCTCCTACAATGGTTTTCTCACCACCACCGTGCGCGGCGCCAAGACGCCGCAATGGGCCGGCGGCTGGTGCAATCATGAGTCGGAGGACGGCAAATCAGGCCCGATCCGCTGCGGCATGGACTGCGACCGCACCATGGCCTCGCTGAAGCTCGACGACAAAGGCCGCCTGATCCTCACCGATGTGTCTTCCGATCTTTATCTCGATGCAGGATCGGAAGACGAACTGGGCGAGGCTGAATATGACAGGCAGGCGCTGGGCTCAGAAGACGACAATTTCCGCCTCGACCCGATGCCGGTCGCGACCTGCAAGGCCGAGTTCGCGCGTATTGACCCGATCGATCCGGCGCTCGGCGCTCCGTTGCGCGAACGGCTGAAGCCGGACCAGCCCTTCTGCTTCGGGCGCGACTACGATGCCGCGCATCTCTCTTCGCATCCCGATCAGGTGACGCAGTCGATCCGCGTCTTCCGCGGGCCGGTCGAACTGGCGTTCTTCGCTGCGGGCGGCGATGTCACCAACTGGCCGGACGGCGCCGACATCGCCGTTACGGTGACGACCAGGAAGAACGGGGCCAGGGTCACGCAGACCTATTCCTGCCAGGGCGAAGCGGACCAATGGCGCTGCGCGGCCAGCGCGAAGATGAGCAATTTTGCTTGCGATATCGCGCAGAAGGAAATCTTCCTCAAGCGCGGCGCTAACGGCACCATGATGCTGGCGAACCCCAACAGCAGCCTGGCGATTGTCGATCTGTGCTCGAAGGCGGCGGACGGCAAGACGAAGTCGGACGACAAGGTCTACCGGCTGGAGGCCATGCCGCAGTCGGCTTGTTCACCATAAACCGCGCTTCGTCATTCTATGGCGGAGCAAGGAGCGAAGCGACGCAGCGCAGACCGTAGAATCCATGCCGTGACGCATGAGCACTGCTGCGGTGCAGAATTCAGCGCCGCTGCACCATTCGGCTGAGGTCATGGCATGGATTCTAGGTCTCCGCGACGGAGCTTCGCTCCTGCCTCGCCCTAGAATGACGCAGTTGTGTGGGCTTCGGCTAATTTTCCAAGTCGTGCAGGAAGTCACCTTATGCGAACGGCCCCGCCGTCGTGCCCTTCGGCAGCTTCGCCTCGTCGTCCGGTTCGACATGGATGGTGACGCGCACGGACGGGATTTCGGCTTTCAGCGCGTCCTCGATGCGGTCGCAGATGACGTGGCTGGCGCCGACCGTCATGTCGGCGTCTACGACCAGATGGAACTCGATGAAAGTGGCGCGGCCGGCGATGCGGGTCTTGAGGTCGTGAACCTCCAGCGCGCCCTTGCAGTTGGCCGAGATGATGTCGCGGATGTGCATGTGCTCCTTCTGATCGACGGCTCTGTCCATCAGCCCGTTCATCGACGAGCCGATGACGTGCCAGCCCTGCCACAGGATGTTGAGCGCAACGAGGACGGCAAGTGCTGGGTCGAGGATCTGCCAGCCGGTCAGGATTGCCCCGACGAGGCCGCCGAACACGCCGATCGAGGTCACCACATCGGTCATGATGTGCTTGCCGTCGGCAACCAGCGCCGGTGATTTCGCAGCCCTGCCGGCGCGGATCAGCGTCCAGGCCCAGAAGGCGTTGATGACGGTGGCAACGCCGTTGATCGCAAGGCCTTCCCAAGGCTGTTCGAGTGGCGCCGGCGTCTGCCAGGAGCGCCAGACCTCGTTGAGGATCAACAGTGCTGCAAGCACGATCAGCACGCCTTCCAGCACAGCCGAGAAATACTCGGCCTTGTGGTGGCCGAACGGATGGTCCTGGTCGGCCGGCTTGTAGCTGACCTGGATCGCCCAATAGGCGGCGGCCGAGGCAATGACGTTGACGATCGATTCCAGTGCGTCCGAATAGAGTGCGACCGAGCCGGTGATGTACCAGGCGGCAAGCTTGAGCGCGAGGACGACAAAGGCAACAATGATCGACCAGAAGGCAAGGCTGGCGATCCTTTGCCTGGCCGCTGCCTTAGCTGCGATCGCCGCCATGTTGTCCGTTGCCGCCATCGGAGCTAAGCGGCCTTTTCCTTGGCCTTGCGCGGCAGATGGGCGACGATGTTCTCGATGATGCGCATGCCGGCATTGTGGCCGAGCGTCATGATCGATTCCGGGTGGAACTGCACGGCGGCGATGGGCTCCTTGCGGTGCTCGAAGGCCATGATGACACCGTCCTCTGTCTCGGCGGTGACAACGAAGCCGTCGGGCAGCCGTACCGGATCGGCAAAGATCGAGTGGTAGCGGCCGACGGTGACTTCCTTGGGCAGGCCGGAGAAGATGATGCCGGGCTTGGAGACGCGGATTCGCGACGGCTTGCCGTGCATCGGCACATGCAACTGCCTCAGTTCCCCGCCATAGGCCTCGGCCAGCGCCTGCAGACCGAGGCAGACGCCGAAGATCGGCAGGTCGCGGGCCCTGGCCTTCTTGATGGTCGCGGCGCAATCGAAATCCTTCGGTGTGCCCGGGCCGGGCGACAGCACGACGAGATCCGGCTTCAGCCGCTCGAACACTTCCTCCGGCACTGGCGTGCGCACGGTCGAGACATTGGCGCCGGTCTGGCGGAAATAGTTGGCCAGCGTGTGGACGAAGGAGTCCTCGTGGTCGACGAGCAGGATGTTGACGCCGTCGCCGACGCGCGCGGTGGCGCGTTCGGTGCCGGCGGCATTGCCTGATTTGGCGTCGCGGATGGCGGAGAGCATGGCGGATGCCTTCAGTTCGGTTTCGGCTTCTTCTTCCTCGGGGATGCTGTCGAAGAGCAGCGTGGCGCCGGCGCGCACCTCGGCGATGCCGTCCTTGATGCGGATCGTGCGCAAGGTGAGGCCGGTGTTCATGTCGCCGTTGAAATTGACCATGCCGATGGCGCCGCCATACCAGGCGCGCGGGCTCTTCTCGTTCTGCTCGATGAAGCGCATGGCCCACAGTTTCGGCGCGCCAGTGACGGTGACCGCCCAGGCATGCGACAGGAAGGCGTCGAAGGCGTCCATGCCCTCACGCAAACGGCCTTCAATGTGATCCACCGTGTGGATCAGGCGCGAATACATCTCGATCTGGCGGCGGCCGATAACGCGCACCGAGCCCGGATCGCAGACACGCGACTTGTCGTTGCGGTCGACGTCCGAGCACATGGTCAGCTCGGATTCGTCCTTCTTGGAGTTGAGCAGTTTCAGGATCTGCTCACTGTCGGAAATGGCGTCGTCGCCGCGCTTGATGGTTCCGGAGATTGGGCAGGTCTCGACGCGACGGCCGTTGACGCGCACGAACATTTCGGGTGAGGCACCGATCAGATACTCGTTTTCGCCGAGATTGATGAAGAAGGAATAGGGCGACGGGTTGATCGACTTCAGCTTGCGCGAAATCTCCGAAGGCTGCGTCTCGCAGCGCTCGTAGAACATCTGCCCGGGCACGACCTCGAACAGGTCGCCGCGCTTGAAGGAGTCCATCGCCTTGCGCACCAGATTGGCATATTCGCCCGGCTCATGGTCGCCGCGCGGTGGGATGCGGTCAGCGGTCTTGAACGGCTCGGCGATTTCGTCGCGCGGCAGTCCCTCTGTCGAAAAACCCTCGCCGGAATAGTCGTAGCGATCGGTCCAGGCCTTGGTCGAATAATGGTCGACGACCAGGATCTCGTCGGGCAGGAACAGCACGAGGTCGCGCTGGCTCTGCTTGCGGTCCAGCTTGTAGTCGACCGGATCGAACTGGAAGGCGAGGTCGTAGCCGAAGGCGCCGTAAAGGCCGAGATTGGCGTCTTCCTCGGTCTTGAACAGAGCGGTGATGGCGCGCAGCACGGTGAAGACGGAGGGAACGCGGCTGCGCTCTTCCTCGGTGAAGACCCGGCCGGGCTTGGCGACGTCGAGGCGGATCAGCTTTTTCGAGCTTTCGGTGATAGTGACTTCGCTCAAGCTGGCGAGCACCTTGCCGATCAGCGGCAACAGCACCTCGCCTCGGCTGTTCAGCGCCTCGATGCGCATGGCGCGGCCGCGCGCCGAGATCACCAGCGGCGGGTCGATGATGGCCGTATCCCAGCGCGTGTAGCGGCCGGGATACTCATAATTCGAGGAAAACACAGCACCGCGGCGCGAATTCAGCCCGTCGACATAGGCGTCGATCGCGCCGGCATAGGGCTTGTCGTGGCGCTCGCGGGTGATGGTGACGCCACCCCCGGTCACGAAGCGTTCAGCGCCGTTTTCCAGAACCTTTATCGTCGTCATTGCCGTCTCCATCTGGCTTGTTGGGCAACGGACCCGGAACTGGCTTTGAAAAAACAAATGGCCGCCCGGACATTCCGTTGCGGCCACCTTCTATTTTCACGCGCACGCGTTCGAACAGGCCGCTGTCAGCGAGCCCACCACCAAACGGTCTTGATCGAACGCATGTTCATGGGCGAAATCCATAGCGGCGAAAAGCCGGATGCGCAACAGGTTTGAAACGCCTGTTCGTGGCC
Organism: Mesorhizobium sp. PL10; assembly: GCF_053714315.1. Lineage (NCBI taxonomy): Bacteria > Pseudomonadati > Pseudomonadota > Alphaproteobacteria > Hyphomicrobiales > Phyllobacteriaceae > Mesorhizobium > Mesorhizobium sp. PL10. Next base: position 78,398 of record NZ_JBSKBR010000016.1, read on the forward strand.
GCCGCTTCCGCGACCCATGGCACATCGCCAGAGCTGGTGGTCCTGCCTAGACTATTCGTCCAACATCGAGAAAGACGGGAAAGACAGCAATGACCGACCAGATCGAGCGCGCACGCACGTTCCATGCCCTCCATGTCAAGGGAAACCCCATCGTTCTCTACAATGCCTGGGATCCGGGCTCGGCCAAGATCGTCGAGAAGGCGGGCGCCAAGGCCATCGCCACGGGAAGCTGGCCGGTGGCGGCCGCCTTCGGCTATGCCGATGGCGAGAAAATCCCGCTGGAACTGGCGCTGGACAACATCAAGCGCATCGTGGCTGCGGTCGACCTGCCGGTGACCATGGACCTTGAAGGCGGCTATGGCATCGAGCCGGAGGCTGTCGCCCAGACCGTGACACGTGCCCTGCAGGCCGGCGCCATCGGCTTCAATTTCGAAGACCAGATCGTCGGCGGCGCCGGCCTGCACGACATCACCGTACAGGTGAAGCGGATCGAGGCGGCAGCGGCGGCGGTCAAAGCGTCTGGCATTCCGGCCTATATCAATGCCCGCACCGACATCTTCCTCAAGGCGAAGCCGGATGTGCATGACAAGGGTCTTCTCGACCAGGCGATCGAGCGGGCGAAGGCCTATGAAAAGGCCGGCGCGAGCGGCTTCTTTGCGCCGGGCCTCGGCGACGAAGGGTTGATCGAGGCGCTCTGCAAAGCGACGGCGCTGCCGGTCAACATCATCGCGCTGGCGCATGTGCCGCCTCGCCAGCGGCTGGCCGAGCTCGGCGTTTCCCGCATCAGCCACGGGCCTGTGCCTTACCGGCAGATGGCCGAATGGCTGGAGGCCAAGGCGCGGCAGGCTATTTCTGGTTAGGTCAGTCTTCCAGCGTCCCGGACCTTGCGTCGGCGCTCTTCTTGTCGCCGACCAGCTTCAAGAGATCCTCGCCGGCGCGGATGATGCGGCGCGAACGGCGGGTCAGGATGACGCCGTCCTGCGGCGCCAACACTTCGGTGCGACCGCCGGTCTCGCCGGGTGTATGGACGATGGTGGCGAGGCGCGCGCCCTTGGCGACGCGGTCGCCGGGCTTGACGTCGTAGAGGATCGCACCCGCCCGGGGCGCCGGCATCATGTCGATGTTTTCCAGCGGCGCGACGAAGCCGGCGAAGCTGCCCGGCACGGGCAGGGCAGGATCGGCGATCACGCCGCGCGCCACCAGCAGCCGGTAAAGCCCTTCGGCATCGGATGCGGCGAGCGCGCCGTCGACGTCGAGCATGCCGCGATATTCGACCGTGGTGGCGACGCGGCGATCGAGCTTCGCCACGCCGGCGGGGACGTTCTGGTATGGCATGATCGTGGCGCCCTCGAAGGTGCCGTCAGTATCTTCGCTCCACAGCACCACCGCATCGATGCCCATGGCGGCAGCGCAATCGGCCATCGCCGGCCACAGGCTGCTGTGGACGTAGAGATAGGCCAGTCCTTCATCGTCGCAATGCAGGTCGAGCACGATGTCGTGGCCGATCGAAAGCTGTATCAACCGCGTCTTCAACTGCTGGTCGGCGGTGCCGAGGGTGGTGTCCGGTAACAGCGTCACGTCGGGCGCGGCGAGCAGTGGAAAGCCGCGGTTGAAATTGTTGCGGGTGCCGAGATTGAAGCGGCCCTGATGCTCGCCGAAATGATATTGCGCGCGGCCGATCGGGTTGGCCCAGGGCACGATCGTGATGTTGCCCTTGATGCGGCCTTCAGCTTCGGCCTTGTCCAGCGCCGGCATCAACGCGTCGATGGCGACGACGCCCGGCAATTCACCGGCGTGGAGTGCCGCCTGCAGATAGGCCGAAGGTGCGGCCTTGTCGGCGCCGGCAAAGCGGAACACCGGAAATTCGTAGGAAACGCCTTCGGTGTCGCCGACGATGCGTTCGATCGATTTCTGCATGGGATGCCTCCAGGACAAGAGGCGGAACACATGCACCTTTGCCGAAGGGCTGTCGATTGGTCCAGACTACGCCGCTATGGGCGCAATGCGATCATTTAGCGTTAGCCGGAACGGTCGCTGCAGGGGCTGACCGTTCGAGCGCCTGAGAAGCCATGTCGGGCGCAATGAACATCGCTCCAATGCACCAATGCAGAAAGCGCTGAGCTTGACGCAGCCGGGCCTCAGACGAGTGGCTTCAGCTCCTGGGCGATGGTTGGCAACAGCTCCGAGACGTTGGGATGGATGTGCATGGCGCGAGCTAACGTGTCGACAGGCGCCTTGGCGTACATCAGGTCGAGCACGCAGTGTACCGCCTCGTCGCCGCCGGGGCCAAGCACCGAGCAACCAAGGATCTCCCTGGTGTCGGCATCGACCAGGATCTTCATGAAGCCCTGCGTCTCGCCTTTCTCGACGGCGCGGCCGACGCGGGTCATCGGCCGCTGGCCGACCAGGGCCTTGCGTCCGGATTTCTTCACCGCAGCCTCGGTCATGCCGCAGCGGCCGAGCGGCGGATCAATGTAGAGCGCATAGGCCTCGATGCGGTCGCTGACCTTGCGCGGGTCGTTGTCGAGCAAGTTGGCGGCGACGATCTCATAATCATTGTAGGAGGTGTGGGTGAAGGCGCCCTTGCCGTTGCAGTCGCCCATCGCCCAGATGCCGGGCACGCTGGTGCGCAACTGATCGTCGACAGTGACGAAGCCGCGCAGATCGATCGCGACGCCGGCCTTGTCGAGGCCGAGATCGTCGGTGTTGGGAGTGCGACCCAGCGCCAGAAGCACATGCGATCCGACGGCCGGCGGCTTGCCGGCGGAGAAGGTCACGGCGATGTCGTTGCCCTGTTTGGCGAAACGGATGTCGTCGGCACCGACATGGACCGTTATGTCTTCGTTCTCGAGGATCGACAGGATGGCGGCCGACACATCCTCGTCCTCGCGGCCTGTGAGGCGCGGGCTCTTTTCGATGACGGTGACTTCGGAGCCGAAGCGGCGAAACATCTGCGCGAATTCGAGCGAGATGTAGCTGCCGCCGACGACGACGAGATGGCGCGGCAGTACGTCCAGATCCATCATCGAGGAGTTGGTGAGGTAGTCGACGTCGTGGATGCCGGGTAGATCCGGCACCGAGGCACGGCCGCCGGTGTTGAGAAAGATTTTCTCGGCGGTCAAAAGCTCGTCGCCGACGCGCACCGTGTAGGCGGATTCGAAACGAGCATGGCCCCGATAGAGCGTGCAATTGTCCATGCCGGCGATCCAGTCTTCCAGCCCGCTGCGGGAGGCGCCCGACACCTTATCCTTGCGCGCCTTGATCGCTTTGTAGTCGACGGCGACGGGCCCACCGAGCGTCACGCCATAGTCGGCGGCGCGGCGAGCGAGATGCGCGGCATAGGCGCTTGCCACCATCGTTTTGGTCGGAATGCAGCCGGTGTTGACGCAGGTACCGCCGATGAGCTTGCGCTCGATCAGCGCCACCTTCATGCCAGCCGCGTTCAGCCGGCCTGCGAGCGGAGTGCCGGCCTGTCCGGCGCCGATGACGATGGCGTCGAAGGTCTTTGCCGTCATGCCACAGCCGCCACGATCAACAGGCCTCCGATGATCGCGACTGCGTCCTCGATGAGGGCGGCAGGCAAATCCTTGCCGAAGGCGGCCGCCAAACGGCCGCGCGTCTCGGCGCCGCCATACGTGCCGATGACGGCGCCGATGGCGCCGGCAATCAGGCCGCCAATGGTGGAACCGGCGGTCGCGCCGATCACCGCACCGGTGAAGGCGCCCATGATGATGCGTGCGCCGAATTGCTGCGGCACTTTGCGGCTCGGCGTCGAGGGCAGCTGGTCGGTGATGAGTTCAACGATGGCGAGGATGGTGAAGATGCCGACGGCGGCCCAGTGGCCCATGAAACTTGCCCAGGTGCCGGCGACCGGGAGCCAGCCGAGATAAGCGCCCCAGGCGACCGCAGCCGGCGCGGTCATGGCGCGAAGACCGGCAATGATGCCGATCAGAAGTGCAAGCAGATAGAGCATGGTCGATCCCCTCAGTGCGGAACCTCGGACGGTCCGCGCGGCAAGCTAGCATAGGCCGGGGATTTGGACAGCGGGCTTTTCCCCGGATGAGGATTGTGCTTTGGCAGGAGATCAAATCGGAGGCGTGGCCATGTCCGCAAGCGAACGCGCGAAGATGATTGCAGGCCAATGGTACACCTGCATCGATGACGAACTCGAGGCGCTGCGGGTGGTCGCGCGCGATGCGGTGTTCGAGCACAATTCGCTGCCGCCCCGGCAGCGCGGCAACATCGGTCCAGCGCTATCGGCGCTGCTCGGCGGCGTGGGCGAGGGCGCCCGCATAGAGGCGCCCTTCCACTGCGCCTACGGGCTCAACATCCATCTCGGCGCAGGCACCTTTCTCAATGCCGGCTGCACCATCCTCGACACTGCGCCGGTGCACATCGGCAAGCGGACGCTGCTTGGACCTCATGTGCAGATCTACTGCGCCGAGCACCATAAGGAGGCTGCGGGCCGGCAGGCGGGGCTGGAGATCGCCAGGCCGGTCACCATCGGCGGCAACGCCTGGATTGGCGGCAGCGCCATCATCCTCGGCGGCATCAGCATCGGCGATGGCGCCATCGTCGGCGCCGGCGCGGTGGTGACGCGCGACGTGCCGGCAAATACCACGGTGGTTGGCAATCCGGCGCGGGCGGTCAAGCGCGGCTGAATCCTTCGCAGGGCGGTCAATGCGAAGCCACGCGCGCCACACTTTCATCCCTACCGGCTCGCCGCGAGAATTCACGCCGGTATTGCGCCGGTGACGTCTTGAGCCGCGCTGAAAAATGCTGGCGCAGCGAGGTGGCGCTGCCGAAGCCGGCCTCGAAAGCCACCATGTCCATCGATTTTTCCGTCGCCTCCAGCAGCCGTTGCGCGAGTTGGATGCGCTGGCCGGCCAGCCACTCGCCAAAGCTGGTGCCGATCGATTTCTGGAAACGGCGGGTGAAGGTGCGCCGGGTCAGGCCGGCGGCCTCGGCGACACGGTCGAGGCTGTGTGTTTGGCCGAGCGTTGCCCGCACCGTGTCGAGCGCCTGGGTGAAGCGGTCGGTTGCCGGGGTCTTCGCCATCGGGCGCTCGATGAACTGGGCCTGCCCGCCCTGCCGGTGCGGCGACAGCACGATGTGCCTGGCCAGCCGCAGCGCTATCTCCGCGCCATAGCGGGCGCGCACGATGTGCAGGCAGCAGTCGAGCCCAGCGGCGACACCGGCCGAGGTGACGATGTCGCCATCGTCGACATAGAGCACGTCGGCGTCGACTTCGATGTCGGGATGCAACGCCTGCAACCGGTCGGTGGAGAACCAATGCGTCGCCGCCCGCCGGCCGGCGAGCAGCCCAGCGGCGGCGATGGCGAAGGTGCCGAGACAGAGGCCAACGATCAGCGCGCCGCGTCGGTTTGCGCGCGTAAGCGCTTCGAGGAGCGGGGTGGGAAGCGGGGCGTCGAGATCTTTCCAGCTCGGAATGATGACGATGTCGGCATCGTCGAACGCGGGGAGCCCATGCGGCACCGCGATCGTCAGCCCGGCATCGGTGTGGATGGGCCCATCGTCGAGCGCGCAGACGCGAAAGTCGAAACGCGGCAGGCCGAGCTTGGTGCGGTCGGTGCCGAAAACCACGCACGGCACGGAGAGGTGGAACGGGCTGATGCCGTCAAAGGCGAGGACGGCAATGATCGGATCAGTCATGGGCGTTTCCAGCAAAGCGAAACCGGATTGTCCCAATTCTTTCGAATGATGTCAATCGGGCCACTTTTGACAGCCGGGCGATCGGCCTATTTTCGACCTGTCCCATTCAAGCCCGAAAGGAAAACACCATGTCCGCCAACACCACGCTGCGCCGCGCACTCATCGTCATCGATGTCCAGAATGATTATGATGGCGGCAACCTCGCCATCCAGTATCCGCCGTTCCGCGACAGCGTCGTCAATGTGACGCGGGCCATGGACGCCGCTACTGCCGCCGGCGTGAAGGTGGTGGTGATCAAGCAGATGGCGCCCGAGACCTCGCCCGTCTTCGCCAAGGGCAGCCATGGCGCCGAATTGCATCCCGAAATCGCCAGGCGTAAGCGCGACCACTATGTCGAAAAGACCCTGCCAAGCGCCTTTACCGGTACGGATCTTGAAATCTGGCTGCGCGCCAACGCCATCGATATGATCACCGTTGTCGGCTACATGACGCATAATTGCGACCTGTCTACCGTGATCCACGCCGTGCATATGGGCTTCGCGGTGGAATTCCTGTCCGACGCCACCGGCTCGCTGCCCTATGCCAACAGCGCCGGTTATGCCTCGGCCGAAGAGATCCACCGCGTGGTAAGCATCATTCTGCAATCACGCTTCGCGGCCGTGCTCAAGACCGCCGAATGGATCGATTGCCTGAAGACAGGTGCCCTGTCCGAACGTGACACGCCCTACGCGTCCAACCAGCGGGCGCTGGCGCGTAATGCGGCTTAGTTCTCAGGAAGCAAAAAGGCGCCGCATCGCTGCGGCGCCTTTTGATTGTCGAGATGAAAGATCTTAGAACAGGCCTTCGATCTGGCCGGCTTCGTTGAGGAGGATCTTTTCCGAGGATGGCGCTTTGGGCAGGCCGGGCATGGTCATGACCTCGCCGCAGATGACGACGACGAAGCCGGCGCCGGCCGAAAGCCTGACCTCGCGCACCGGCACGGTGTGGCCGGTCGGCGCGCCGCGCAGGTTCGGGTCGGTCGAGAAGGAATATTGAGTCTTGGCCATGCAGACCGGCAGGTGGCCATAGCCGGCCTGCTCCCAGGCATGCAGTTGGTCGCGCACCGACTTGTCGGCAATCGCTTCCGAGCCGCGATAGATGCGTTGGACGATGGTGTTGATCTTCTCGAACAGCGGCATGGCGTCGGGATAGAGCGGGGCGAACTGCGAGGCGCCGGATTCGGCCAGCGCCACCACTTTGTTGGCGAGATCCTCGATGCCGGCGGAGCCATGGGCCCAGTGCTTGCACAGGATCGCTTCCTCTCCCATCGAGGCGACATAGTCCTTCATCGCCTGGATCTCGGCGTCGGTGTCGGAATAGAAGTGGTTGATGGCAACCACCGCCGGCACGCCGAACTGCCTGATGTTCTCGATGTGGCGTCCGAGGTTGGCGCAGCCCTTCTTCACCGCCTCGATGTTTTCCTTGCCGAGGTCTTCCTTCTTGACGCCGCCATTCATCTTCATGGCGCGCACGGTGGCGACGATAACCGCCGCTGCCGGCTTGAGGCCCGCCTTGCGGCACTTGATGTCGAAGAATTTTTCGGCGCCCAAGTCAGCGCCAAAGCCGGCTTCGGTGACGACATAGTCGGCGAGCTTCAGCGCCGTTGTGGTTGCGACCACGGAGTTGCAGCCATGCGCGATGTTGGCGAACGGGCCGCCATGCACGAAGGCCGGGTTGTTCTCCAGCGTCTGCACCAGGTTCGGCTGCATGGCGTCCTTGAGCAGCACCGCCATGGCGCCGTCGGCCTTGAGGTCGCGGGCATAGACCGGCGTCTTGTCGCGGCGGTAGGCGACGATGATGTCGCCGAGGCGCTTTTCAAGATCCTTCAGGTCGTTGGAGAGGCACAGGATCGCCATGACTTCGGAAGCGACGGTGATGTCGAAGCCGGCCTCGCGCGGGAAACCGTTGGCGACGCCGCCAAGCGAGGCGATGATTTCGCGCAGAGCGCGGTCGTTCATGTCCATGACGCGGCGCCAGACGACGCGGCGGGTGTCGATGCCGAGCTCATTGCCCCAGTAGATGTGGTTGTCGATCAGCGCCGACAAAAGATTGTGCGCCGTGGTGATGGCGTGGAAGTCGCCGGTGAAGTGGAGGTTCATGTCCTCCATCGGCACGACCTGCGCATAGCCGCCGCCGGCCGCGCCGCCCTTGACGCCGAAATTCGGACCGAGCGAAGCCTCGCGGATGCAGACGATCGCCTTCTTGCCGATGCGGTTCAAGCCATCGCCGAGGCCGACGGTGGTCGTCGTCTTGCCTTCGCCGGCCGGCGTCGGGTTGATGGCGGTCACCAGGATCAGCCTGCCGTCCTTGTTGCCCTTCACCGACTTGATGAACTCGGCCGAGATTTTCGCCTTGTCGTGGCCGTAAGGCAGCAGATGCTCGGTCGGGATGCCGATCTTCTGGCCGATCTCCTGGATCTGCTTTTTCTTGGCGCCACGCGCGATCTCGATGTCGGACTTCACTTCGGCCATGACGGCTTTCCTTCGGATTGGACGGTGGAGGGGACGGGTTTGATATCACTCGCAGGCATGTTGAACCCGGGCGCGGGCATGTTTTAACCCTGTCGCTGCCGCGGCGTCAACTTGCATGCAACTATGTTTCCTATGAAGAAAGTGTCTCCGCGGCCGGGCCGACCTGTCGCCGGTTCTTCCTGGCTCCGTTGCCGCGCCGTATAGAAGCCAGAGGACGCGGCATTGCGCCGTCTCAAAACAGCCGCGCAATGCACGGAATGCGACAGAGGCGACGACGCAAATTTGCCATCGCTGCTGGCGTTGCGATAAGCGCTACTGGGTCAGAACGTTGCTGATCTCGACCATGTTGGAGCGCACGCGAAGCACGTAGAAACCCATCGTAGTCAGATGGGTCGGCATGATCCAGCCATCCTCGCGGCCATTGGCGATGATGAAGGGCTGGATGCGCAGCGCCGAGACGAATTGGGCGTCCATCGTGTCCCACAGATTGCCGAGATGCTTTTCCTTGATCACGTCCTCGAAGTCGGCCTGGGCGCCCTTCATCAGGCCGTAATAGGCATAGAGCTGGCCATAGGCGAACCAGAAGCGGTCGTCGGCGCGGAAGTCGAACCAGCCATTGTTGTGGTTTTCGGCGCGCTCCTTGAGGATCGCCGAGGTCGAACCGATGTCGGAGGAGATGCGGTCTATATACTGCTTCAGATTGTCGGCACGGGCGTCGAACGTCGCCTGGCAGGTGGCCAGGCGGGCGTTGAAGGAGCGCAGCTTGTTGACGGCATCGCGATAGTAGCTCGGCGTCGGCGTCTTCGGTCCGAACGGGTTCAGGCCGAAATACCAGGTTTCCTCATCGAACTGCAGATTGCCGCGCGCATCCTGCAGATCGGCGTCGATCTGCGATGTCGTGCGCACGCGACCGAGATTGTCGGCAAGCTCGGTGGCGGTGCGCCGCACCGCCTGGTTGACGCCGCGCTGGAACGAGGCCTTGTTGTCCATGAACGGCGTGTGATCCCAGTCGACGCCGAACAGCCCGAGCTTGTAGAGGATCATCGACGAGACCCAGGCATTCTGGTTGACGTTGAAGTCAGTGAGGTCGGCCGCCACCTGGGCGATGCCCGAATTGCCGCAGGTCTTGGCGGTGTCGGTGCCGGCGCCGGCCGCGACCTGTTCGCCGGCGGAAATGTTGCGGTTCTCGAAGGTGTATTTGTCGACGTAGTTGGGGTCGAACTTGTTCCACCACTGGGTGGCGTAGAAGAAGTTGGCGTAGAGGCCGATCAGCACAAGCAAAGCCAGGCCGACCACCGCCTTCAGGATCCAGCCGCGCTGCGTGTACCAGCGCCCGGCCCACATGAACGGCCACAGGACCACGCCGATGGCGAGGCCGATGCCGCGGCCGATCCATTGGAAGATGCGGGTGAAGAAATTCACGATCGGATCAAGCATGGCTGTTTTCACCCCTCAATCAGTCAGGCCATAAAGGCGCGTGCGAAACGCCACCTTGTCCTTCAAATATGTGGTTTTCAGAACGTCCACAACATGCGATCGCCAGGCATCGCTGTAGCCGTCATAGTCCTTGTAGAAGCCGGGCTTGTTGAAGACGTAGCGCGAGACGAAGTCCTGCGGCACGAAATCCGAGATCAGCTGGTTGGTCAGCCATGCATCGGGATGGTCGGGCTTGCCGCGCACGACCAGGAAGCGCTGGCGCGGCGCGACATCCTCGATCTTGAGATGGCCGAGCTGGGCGATCTCGCGCTTGGCGGCGTTGAGGAAGGGGAAATTGCCATCGCTGGTGATCAGGTCGGCATGGCCGTGGATCCAGGTCTGCAGCCAGACCTTGTCCACGTCGGTCAGATTGCGGTTCGGCTCGGTGTCGCGGATCAGCGATCGCACCACCATCTCGGCGCGATGCTCGAGATAGCCCGAGCTTTCGACCCATGACGCGCGCGGCAGTTCGATGCGGCCGGTCGAGGCCAGGAACTTGAACACCTTGTCGGCATCGTTGATCGAGAGGTAGCTGACCTGCCAGGGCCGCGAGCGGCGAAAGCCGGGTGCGGCCGGGTCGCCGATGACCGTCGTCATTTCGGAATCGACGAAGACGTAGACGCCGCCGAAATGGCTGGTCCAGAAGGCGTTGTGGCGGAAGATCACCTGGTCGGGAACCAGCGCGTTCTCTCTGATGTCGCCGCAGACCTTGGCGAGATCGACCATACGGGTCAGCATGGCATTGTCGCGCCAGGCGTCCGGCTCCTGCTTCAGCCGGTCGACGAGCTTGCCGAGTTCGGCGGCCTTTCCCAGCACATCCTCGGCCGACAACACCTTGAACTCGACCTGGCTGATCGAGAGAAGGTCCTCGATGTCGTTGACCAGCGGAACGGAATCCTCGATCTCGCCGTAGATGACGTCCTTGATGGTCAGCGCGTCGATGGCGCGCTGGTTCTTGGACATGAACTCGAACATCAGCTGCGAGGTGTTGGAGAATGCGGTGTGCACCACCGGCAGGTCGATCTGCGACGGCGTCAGGATGATGAAGCGGCGGTTGACCTCATTGGGATCGAGGTAGTTATAGTCGCCGCATTCCTCGGCGATCTCGGGCGAGAAGCCGGTGCGGTCGATCTGGAAGCTCTTCAGCTTGGTCGGCTTCAATCCGAAGGCGAGAAGCGCCTTGTTGTAGCGCTGGATGAGGTGCGATTCGTCGACCGTCAACAGCCGGCCATAGATCAGCTCGTTGTCGCGCAGGAGGTCGGGTTTCTTGGCGCTCACTTATCCTTCTCCCCGTTCACGGGGAGAAGGTGCCCGAAGGGCGGATGAGGGGCAGCGCGGCCTTCCCTTCTCCCCTTGTGGGAGAAGGTGTCGCCGAAGGCGACGGATGAGGGGTGTTCCAGGGAACGCCAGCGTCTCACTCCGCTGGAACACCCCTCATCCGTCTCGGCGCTATCGCGCCGATCCACCTTCTCCCACAAGGGGAGAAGGGGAGGCCGGCGCAACTCACGCATTCCAGAGCCCCTTCTTCTTCATCTCCTCCATCTCACGACCTGCGCGTTCACGCAGCCTCGCGTCGCGCAGCAGTTTTTCCACTGCGGCGTCGTCTGACTTGTCGGAATAGCGGAACTCGGAATCGGCGTAGCGGTTGATCTCCTGCATCACCATGTCCATCGAGAACGGCCCGCGCAGTTCTTCGATCATGGCTTTCTTTTCATCGTAGCCCTTGTGCATGAAGGCTTCCGGTTTCTCGAACCAGTCGTCGGGAAGCTCGATGTCCATGGCGCGCATCTTGATGGCGTCGGTGACGTTCTTGATGGCGCGGCCGGTGAAGCGCGGTTCGGCATCCTTGATCAGGTGCAGATAGGTGCCGATGTCGGCCATCGATTTCGGCGCGCCATTTTCCTTCATGTAGCGCTCATAGACCTTCATCAGCCCGTCTTCCTGCGGCTTCTCATGCTCCTCATAGGCTTCGGTCACGGCGCGCTGGATTTCCTGCGCGGCGTAAAGCTTGTGGTCGCCAAGCGGGATCTTGTGGTTCTTGCCCGCGAGCAGCACGAAGATGTCGACATAGTCGTCACGGCTCTGCGGCCCGTCGACCAGCCAGCGGGCGCCGGCGCGCTGGCGCAGCGCGTCGTCGACATTTTCGGGATAGTTGGAAAACATGCCGAAGGAGCAGTTGCCGCGCACCACCGTGCCGGCTCCAGCAAAGGCATCCATCAACACGCCGGTGATTTCCTGCTGGCCGGCCGAAGCGCGGTCGTCGGAGCGGCGTGCCGCCACCTGGTCGATATCGTCGACGGTGCCGAAACCGATGACGCGCGGGTTCAAGACATTGTTGATGAACTGGCGGCAGTTCTGGCCGGATTTGCCCTGGTAGGACGAGATCTGGTCGACGCCGAAATTCTCATAGGCGAAAGGATAGCCGGCGACCTGGCAATAGCCGTTGACGAGGCCGGCGATCATCTGGATCAGCGTCGTCTTGCCGGTGCCGGGCGCGCCGTCGCCGATGAAGGTGAAGAGGAATCCGCCGAGCTCGACAAACGGGTTCAGCTCGCGCTCGAAATCATAGGCCATCAGCATCTTGGCGAGCTTGACCGACTGGTATTTGGCAATGTGGTTGCCGACGACCTCTTCAGGCTTCTTGAAGGTCATCACCAGCGGCTTGGAGCGCTTGCCGGGCGCGACGTCGAAGCCGTCGAGGGTGAAATCGTCGGCGTCGATGCGGATATGGGCGTTCTCGAACGGACCGATGCCGTCGAAGCGGCCTTTGCGCGCCAGCAGCCCGTCTATGGCAACGCGCGCGAAAGCACGCGCCCGCGTCGTCAGGTCGCCATCATCCTTGGAGCCCGCAATCGCCTTGTCGAGACCGGCGACGATCGACTTCACCGCATCCTGAGGTGTGTCGAACAGGAAGTCCGGCTCGGGGATGTCGTTGGGCGCCTCGCCATCGCTGTCGATCAGCTGGAACAGATAGGAGGCAAGGCTGAAGGCTGAAACGTAAGCCGATGCTGACAGAAGCTTCTTGAAGGTGGCGGCATCGTCGCCTTCCAGCGGCGCGCGGGTGTTCTTGGCCTGCAGGCCTTCAAGGTCTGAGCCCTCTGCAAAAACGTCGGAGATGGCGAGCGCAATGGCCAGGCCGCGCCGGGCGCGAAACAGCAGCGTGTGCTGCGGGATGCTCATCAGCTGATCGTCGGGATGAATGGCGGCGACGGTCTTGGTCAGTTCGACCTCGCGCGTGCGACGCACCGAGCCGACCGAGACGGTCGAGACGAAGCGGCGGTTGGTGCCGGCAAGGGCGGTGCCGGATTCGCGCGAAGGGTCTTCCAGAACGACGACGCGGGTGATGAAGCTCTGCGCCGTGGCGCGGTGCTTTTCGATCGCCGCTTCCGGGATGGTGGTCAGGCCGGTGTCCATGAAGGATGCTCCGTGGTGTGACGGTCAGACGTCTGAGATGACCTGCCCGTTGGACAGGATGTGGACCTTGTAGCCGGAAAAGATCTTCTGTGCCTCCCCCGCCGCGTAGAGTGCCTGATAGGCCTCGTGCGGGATCAGCGCGTGGTTCTCATAGCTCGACACGCCCTGGCGTGCGGCTTCGAGATCGTCGGTGTTGATGAAGAATTCCTGCGTCGTCTTCTCGCTTGAAAACAGGCCTTTGCGTCCAGGTTTCTCGCCCTTGGAATAGACCTCCTGGATAGTCCAGGTGAGCAGCCAGGCATTTTCGGGCTTGCGCACCTTGGCCAGCACCTCGGTCACCGTCGAATTGTTGTCGGTGATACCAGCGGAATAGAAAGGGCCAAGCACGACACGACGCAACTGCTTGGGGTGCAGCGGCTCGAAATCCTTGTCGAGATTAACCGCAATCGTCGCAGGCGACAGCGTGTAGGCGGAATTCTTCTCGGTGAAATCGTCGAAGCGGTGAGCGAGCTCGGGATTGAGCAGGCCGTCGACGGGGAGCGGAATGTCGACCCGTTCGTTGAGCTTGCCGTTGCTGTCGACAAGCTGGCTGATCATGGCTTCGGAGGAATCCTCCACCGTCACCATATAGACCAGCGGCAGGTTGGCGCTGCCGTCGAATGTCGCCCAGTGGACGAGGTAATAGGGCCGGAAGGTTTTTGGATTGACCGAGACCTTGGCCGTCTGCGCCAGCGAGAACGGGCCAAAAGTCTGCTCGCTCTTGACGTCCTCGAGATAGAGCCGCTCGGCCATCGACTTCTGCAGCGCTTCGGGGAATTCCTTGTGGCGCAGGATGAAGTCGGCCATTTCCTCGCGCAATTCGCCGGCCAGCGGAATGTTGGCCAGCCGTGCGTCGGCCTGGCGGCGATCGTTTTCCAGTTCGAGCAGGTTCTGGAAGACGGGATAGCCGCTGTCGGCGCGCGAAATGCGGAACGTGTCCATGAAGCCGAGACGGTTGCGCCAGCAGGAGAACGACTTGTCCAGCCGGGCAATGTATTCGGCGACGATCTTGGCGACGATGCCGTGCCGGTAAAGCGGCGAGCGGTCGTCGCGCATGAACACTTCAAGGCCGCTGAGTGCGGCCGTGATGGCGGAAAAATAGCGCGCCGCCGCTTCATTTTCGGGAGTCATGCCGGTGTGCCCGCGTGCAGCCGCTCCTTACGACTGCACGTAGTTCGCCGAATTGTGCTTCTTCATCACGTCGTCGAAACGGCGGGCGAAGGCATCGTCGGCAAGCTTCTTGCGGCGCTGGATGTCGGCGCTGGCGACCATGTTCTTCTCGTGCATTTCGAGGAGATCGCCAATGTGCTTTTGCGCGGCGGCGCCAATGCCGGCCATGGTCTCTTCGGCGGTGTTGTCGACCTGGCTGCCCAGCGTGTTGATCTTGTGGGCGACGTCCTGCTGGGCGGCGGTCTTCAAAGAATCTTCCAGGGCCTTGTAGAGCACGATGCGCTGTTCGGTATCGATGGTCAGCTTGTTGATCAGCGTAGACTGCGCGGCAATCTGGTTGTTGAGCGAATCGACGAAGGTCTGGAACATCGAGGTGTAGCGCTCCAGCGTCTGGCTCTCGGCCAGCAGCTCCTGCTCCTTGGCCTGCTTTTCATTGTATTCGGTGGCCAGTTTCGAGCGCTCGCCCTCAAGCTGCGTGCGCTCCTTCTGGCTGGTTGACGCCGCGATCTTGTTCTCGATGTCGAGCAGCAGCGGGTTGACCTCCTCGATGCGCTTCTGCACCGCTTCGAGGTTGGTCATCGTCACCTTGCGGCGCTCGATCACCTGCGACAGGCTGGCTTCGGAGGTCTTGTAGCGCTGGTCGAGGACCTCTTTCTGCGCCTTCAGGATGCCGACGATGGTGTCGGATTTTACCAGAAGCTCCTGCAGATTGCCGGCCAGCGACATGTTGCGGACACGGTCGGTGCGCATGCGCTGCTTGCGTTGCGCGGAGAAGACGCCGACGAAGCTTTCCCAGCCGGTGTAGTTCTTCATGCTCTCGAATTCGGTGCCGAAGACGTTGGTGGCGTCTTCCAGCCCGATGATCAGGTCGGCGATGTTGCCTTCCATCACCTTCTGCTGCTTCAGCACGTCCTCGATGCGGGCATTCTCGATGTCGAAATTGGCGTCACCGATCTTCTTGTCGGCGGTGGCCAGCGTGTCAAGCACGGTGCCGGACTGCTCGATCTTGGTGCGCATGTCCTGCACGACTTGCCTGGTCTTGGCAATTTCGGCATCGAAATTCTGCAATGTCGCCATAGGGGCCTCCCGCTTCGGCTTCCGGTCGCTGGCTGCGAACAGCGGCGAATATATGTGGGGCATCCGGGGATTGAAAGACGCAAGACAAGACCCGCCCCGAAAACAAAAAAATCCGTCATCGTCTTGAAAGTCAATGAAGGCGGGGTCATGGCGTGATTAATTGACCGGCCACACATTGTTCAACTGTCATTGAACTTTGATGCTGGCAACGCAACCGATCTCCGCTGGCGTCGATGCCCTGAAATTCGGCAGAGAACTCAACCGGTTACAGGCGAGAGACAGCTGGCGAAAACCATCGCCGTCACGCTAAGCATCCAGCCGTTCAGGGCTTCGGATCGGCCTTCAGATAGGCGATGACGTTTGCGATGTCGTCGTCGCTGGTCAGGCCGGAGAACGCCATCTTGTTGCCGGGTACTTTCAGCTTGGGCGCGCTGAGATAGGCCTTGAGGTTGGCTTCGTCCCAGACGAGGCCGGCGGCGCCGGCATCCTTCATGGCCTGCGAATAGTTGAAATTCTCGGCTGTGCCTGCGGTGCGGCCGACGACACCGAGGAGATGCGGTCCGACCTTGTCGCGGTCGGTTGCCGCCTCGTGGCAGGCCATGCACCGGTAGAACACTTTCTTGCCGAGTGTCGCGTCGCCGTCGGCCTGCGCGGCGATGATGCCGGCTAAGTAAATGACAAGTGCTGACGAAATGGCTCTAAGCATGGCGGTCCCCGGCTGGCTCTGGCTGCGGGCAAAATAGGCCGCAGAGCCTTAACAAACGCCGCACGGTGGATGGATTGCAAGACGGGTCTTATCCCGTCCGGTGGAGCGGCATTTCCGCGATTGCCTGCCCGATCGCTTTTTCAATTGCCGCCGATGAGTGGTTATCGCGCACGAAGGTGCGGCCGCTCTCCGCCATCTCAGCCGCCGCTTGCGGGTGTTTCGCGAGATCGATGATTTTCGACGCCAGTTCGCCGGCATCGCTGTCGGACAGGAAATGCCCGCCCGCCTGCAGGCCGAGCCCTTCGACGGCTTTTTCGGTGGCGGCGACGACAAGGCCCGCTGCCATCGCCTCCAGCACCTTGATGCGGGTTCCGCCGCCGAAGCGCAGCGGGATCGGCGCATAGCCGGCGGCGCCGAGCAGGTCCGGTAGACAGGGCGGGTTTTCGATGAGCCTCAGCCCGTTTTTCGCGCAAGTCTGGCGCAAGACATTGCCCGGGTTCCTGCCGGCGACGGTGATCGACCATGGCTGACCGGAAGCGGCGAGGCGCGGCACCATTCTACGGCCGATCTGCTTGACGGCGTCGATGTTGGGGAAATAGCCGAGATGGCCGATGAAGCACAGGCTGAGCTCACGGTACCGCTCGGGGCCAATCGGCAGGGAGAGAACGCTCTCGTCCGGAACTGGGTTGGCGATGAGCCTGACGTCGTCGACAGGGCCGAGAGCAGACAGCAGCATCGCGTCGGTCCGCGAACAGACCCAGACCTGATCGGCGGCGGCCGCCGCACGCCTGTCGGCGTCGCGCGCCTGCGCTTTCTTGCGCCTGTTTTGGCGCCAGCCTCGAATTTGCTGCCACAGAGTCAGCCCGGCGATCCGGTCCGCCACCGTCCGCGAATCGATGTTATGCAGGTCAAGGACGGTGCGCGCGCGATGCTTCCGCGCCAGCGTCAGCAACTGCGCAAGCATGATCTCCTCGACAACCACGAGGTCGGGGTCGAATTGCCGCCACAGGGCATCGGCCTCGGCCAATTCGTCGTCCGGCATGATGTGCATGGTCGGGTGGGGGCTACGCCTGTACCAGGGATCCCGGCCACGCGCGGTCTCGATGATCCGGTGACGGATGTTCGGCGGCGTGGAAGGCGCCGGGGCGCCACTTAGGCTTACCGTCAGGACCTCGCCCATCAATGCCAAGGCACGCGCGTTGGCGGCGTTCCTGATCTCGGCGCCTGACACCGGCGGAAACGGGCAATCGACTGCGAACTGGAGAATTTTCATGTTGCCCCGGCCGTTCAGCCTCTGGTGAAGCCGATGAAGTCGTCGGGCGCGGCGCGGCCCATTTCCTCTTCCCAATGGCGGCGGCAGAGCGAGACATAGACGTCCTTGCCGATCGCCACCTGTTCGCCCTGTCTGGCCACCTTGCCGTCAGGGCCGAGACGCACGACCATCGTCGCCTTGCGGCCGCAGCGGCAGATAGTGCGCACTTCGCGCAGGTCGTCGGCGATCGCCAGAAGGGCACGCGAGCCGGAAAACAGATTGCCCTGGAAATCGGTGCGCAGGCCGTAGCACATGACCGGGATGTTCAGCCGGTCGGCGATACGGGCAAGCTGCCAGACCTGCTCTTCCTCGAGGAACTGCGCCTCGTCGACGAAGATGCAATGCACGGTCGTGTGCTCATGGTGCTCGGCGACGCGGGCGTAGAGATCGTCGCCGTCGCGGAACATCTCGGCCTCGGTCTCCAGGCCGATGCGCGAGGAGATCAGCCCGGTGTCGCCCTTTCTGTAATGGCCGGCGACGAACAGCATCGTCGTCATGCCGCGTTCGCGATAGTTATAGGACGCCTGCAAGAGCATCGTCGTCTTGCCGGCATTCATCGTCGCATAGTGGAAGTAAAGCTTGGCCATGCCGCTCTTTTAAGCCGAGTTGGCGCAGCGCGGGGAGGGGGGCACCTCAGCATTTCACGGGAAAAGCCATCTGCCATCGAAAAAGCGGCAAGCGTGTCGCTGTTTGGCCAGTCCGCGCCGTTGATCGTGATTGCCTTAATGCTTGAAACCACACCAGAATGGTGTTTGGCTGACGAAACAAGGCGGGCAGAGAACCGTAACGACGCTTCGCCAAAGAATCACAATGGGAGACTACCAATGTCGCGTATGAACACCTTCGTCGCCGGCCTCGGTCTGGCGACTTTCCTGTCCACGAGCGCTGCTCTCGCCGGCGATCCGGAGAGCTGCAAGACGGTGCGCCTTTCCGATGTCGGCTGGACCGACATCCAGGCGACGACCGGCGTCGCTTCGGTGCTGCTCACCGCGCTCGGCTACGAGCCGCAGACGATCCAGCTTTCGGTGCCGGTGACCATGGCGTCGCTGAAAAACAAGGATCTAGACGTGTTCCTCGGCAACTGGATGCCGTCGATGACCAACGACATCAAGGACTACACCGCCGACGGTTCGGTCGAGACGATCAGCACCAACCTGACGGGCGCCGGCTACGGCATCGTCGTGCCGACTTATGTCGCTGACGCCGGCGTCAAGTCGCTGACCGATATCGGCAAGTTCAAGGACAAGTTCAACGGCAAGATCTACGGCATCGAGGCCGGCAATGACGGCAACCGCATCATCCTCGACATGATCAAGAACCCGAAGGACAATCTCGAAGGTTTCGAACTGGTCGAGTCCTCGGAAGCCGGCATGCTGACGCAGGCCGAGCAGTCGATGAAGAACAATGAGTGGATCGCCTTCCTCGGCTGGACGCCGCATCCGGTCATGGGCGCCATGAAGATCACCTATCTCGACGGCATGGGCGACAGCGGCTTCGGCGCCGCCACCGTCTACACCAATGTGCGCAAGGGCTACACCACCGAGTGCCCGAATGCCGGCAAGTTCATCGCCAACCTGAAGTTCAACCTGGACATGGAAGGCGAGATGATGGACGCGATCCTGAAGGGCGGCGACGCCAACACGGTTGCAGCCGACTGGCTGAAGAAGCACCCTGACGCGGTCGCGCCGTGGATTGCCGGCGTCACCACCTTCGATGGCGGCGATGCAGCGGCAGCGGTGAAGACCGCGCTCGGTAGCTGAGCCGACTGAATTCGGCAAAGCCGAACCAGGAAGGGCAGCCAATTTAGAAAGGGCTGCCCTTTTTCATATCCTGTGAGAAGATGACGTAACGACAGCAGAGGCCGGGGGCAGGCGGTCTCGCGCATGAGAGGGGCGATATGGATCCGATTTCGAAATTCATGGTCGATCACAAGATACCGATCGGCGCCTGGGGAAAGGCGTTCTTCGGTTTCCTCACCGATAATTTCGACACTGTGTTCAGGGCTTTTTCGAACGGCCTCAATTTCCTGCTCGACGGGCTGGTCGACATCCTGCTGGTGGTGCCGCCGGTGCTGCTGGCGCTGGTCGTCGCCATCATCGCCTGGCTGCTGCAGCGCTCGCGGCCGCTCGCCATAGGCGTCTTCCTCGGCCTGATCTTCATCATCAACCAGAACCTCTGGAAGCAGACGGTGCAGACGCTGGTGCTGGTCGTGGCCGCCGCAGCCATGGCGATGGCCATCGGCGTGCCGCTCGGCATCTGGGCCGCGCACAAGCCGAAGGTCTACCGCATCATGCTGCCGGTGCTCGACCTGATGCAGACGCTGCCGACCTTCGTTTACCTGATCCCGGTGCTGACACTGTTCGGCCTCGGCAACGCGCCCGGCCTCATCGTCACCATCATCTTCGTCATCCCGACCGCGGTGCGGCTCACCCATCTCGGCGTCGTCTCGGTGCCGAAGTCGATCATCGAGGCGGGCGAGGCCTTCGGCGCCACCAAGCAGCAGCTGCTGTGGAAGGTCGAGCTGCCCTCGGCGCTGCCGACCATCATGGCCGGGCTTACCCAGTCGATCATGCTGTCGCTGTCGATGGTGGTGTTTGCAGCACTCATCGGCGCCGGCGGCCTCGGCACTGAAATCAACCGCGCGCTCGGCTCGCGCCGCATCGACCTCGGGCTCGAGGCGGGCCTGGCGATCGTCGTGCTCGCCATCGTGCTCGACCGGATGACGCGTATCGGCGTTGGAGGCAAGAAATGACCGTCGCCGTTGACTTTAGGAATATCGATATCGTCTTCGGATCCGATCAAGCCGGTTCGCTTGCACTGATCGACGGCGGCGCCACGCGCGCCGAAATCCTCGAAAAGACCGGCAACGTGCTGGGCTGTGCGGGCGCCAGCCTGACCGTGCATGAGGGCGAGATATCTGTCCTGATGGGCCTGTCGGGCTCCGGCAAGTCGACCCTGCTGCGGGCCGTCAACCGGCTTAACGTGGTGTCGCGCGGCCAGGTGCTGGTCAAGGACGGCGACAACACTGTCGATGTCGTAACCTGCGATCAGGCGACGCTGCGGCGGCTGCGCCAGAAGCAGGTGGCGATGGTATTCCAGCAGTTCGGCCTGCTGCCATGGCGCACGGTGGAGGAGAATGTCGGCCTCGGCCTCGAACTCGCCGGCGTGCCGGAGCAGGAGCGCAAGGAGCGTGTGCATCGCCAGCTCAAGCTGGTCAATCTCGACCAGTGGGCGAAGAAATATGCGCATGAGCTGTCCGGCGGCATGCAGCAGCGTGTCGGCCTGGCGCGCGCCTTCGCTACCGAGGCGCCGATCCTGCTGATGGACGAGCCGTTCTCGGCGCTCGATCCGCTGATCCGCACCAAGCTGCAGGACGAGTTGCTGCAGCTGCAGGCAGAGCTGAAGAAGACCATCATCTTCGTCAGCCACGATCTGGAGGAGGCGCTGAAGATCGGCAGCCACATCACCATCATGGAGGGTGGCCGCATCGTGCAGACCGGCGCGCCGGAAGACATCGTGCTGCGGCCCGCCAACGACTACGTCCGCGACTTCATCGCCAATGTGAACCCGTTGTCGGTGCTGACCGCCTGGAATGTCATGCGCGACCGTCGCGATCTCGAGCACGGCGATAACGGCTGGGTGTGGCTCGACCGGCGCAAGACGACGCGCTTCAAGATCGACGAGCACGGGCTGGTGACGGCGGCCGAGCGCGACGGCAAGCCGGCAGTGTGGGTGTCATGCGCCGATGTCGAGGCGCAGAAGGAAGAGACGGCGCAGGTGTTCTGGGCCAATCCCGGCACGTCGCTGAAGACGGTGATGCTGGCCATGCACCGCTCGCAGACGGCACCGGTGGCGCTGTTCGACGACCAGTCGCGCTTTGTCGGCTCCATCGGCATACGGGACGTGCTGAGCGCGGTGTTGCGGCGTTAGGCCGGCAACATCACCGATGAAACGGATTTTGACCTGGCTGTCGATGCCGCGGGCGGCGCAAGCGGCGCTCGGTTTGCTGATCGTGATTGCGATCCGCTCGAACCTGGAGTTCTTCCGCCTCGGAGGCGCGACCGGGTCGCCGCAGGGCAATGAGGAAGTCTTTTACATCGAAGGCTCGCTTGCTGCATCCATCGCCGCACTTGTTGCTCTTGCCTTGCATGCGTTCGGACAACATCGCTGGGCAACGCTGTTCGCGGCAATTGTCATCATCGCCTTGCTGGCCTGGAAGATTGTTGCCGTTCCTTGACAGGCTGATAAGGCGGCCAAGCTGGCTGCTTTGCAGGTTCAGCTAAGCCCGATGCGCTTGGCGCCGAGCTTGTAGAGGGCTGTCGCGTCTGGGTCGAAGCGGAAGGTGCCGATGAAGTCGTCGGTGCTATAGTCCGGAAGCGCCTTGCGGATGGCGGCGGCGAAGGTCTTGGCCTCGTCGAGCCGTCCGGCCAGCGCCAGGCAATGGGCGGCGATCGACAGGATGATGACATGGGCATTGGGGCGGGCCGCGGCCTTGAGCGCCCAATGCGCCGCATCATCGAACTGGCCGAGGCGGACATGGGCCATGGCGCGTGCACCCAGCATGCCGAACAACAACGGATCGAACGGCGACAGATGGCGCGAGTGATCCGACGATCCGATCGCGGCTTGCGGGTCGCCCGACTGCGACTGGACGAAGGACAGCGCATAGTGGCCAAGCGCGAAATTGGGGCTGAGGTCGACAGCTCTTTCCAGCTCGACAAGCGATGCATTGCCTTCGCCGCGCAGCCATAGCGCCCGACCCATCGCCCAGTGCGCGGCCGGATTGTGGTCGTCGACCAACAGGCTCTGGCCGGCCGCTTCATAGGCAAGCGCGCTGTCCTGGTCGCGGTCGCCCCAGCGCTGAAAAGCGCTCTGCCAATGGGTGAAGGACAGGCCGGCATAGGCGCGGGCGAAGGTCGGATCCTGCCGTATGGCTATATCGAAGAAATGCCGGGCGAGGTCGTTTTCGCTGCGGGTGAAGCGATACATGTGCCAGAGGCCGCGGTGGTAGGCGTCCCAGGCGTTGAGTGAATTGGGCGCCTTCAGCATGGCGCGGTTGCGCTCGACCGTCTCGATCTCGGATGAGATCGAGGCCACGATGCTGTTGCCGATATCGTCGAGGATCGCGAAGATGTCGTCGGGCCTGCGCTCGAAGGTCTCGGCCCAGACGATCCTGGCCGTGCGCACCTCGACAAGCTCGACGGTGACGATCAGGCGCCCTGTCACGCTGCGCACCGTACCGGTGGCGACATAGTCGACATTCAGCCGGCGACCGGCATCTTCCGGCGCGATGTTTTTCTCGGCCAGCGCGAAGACCGAGCCACGGGCGATGACGAAGAAATCCCGGAGCTTGGCCAGGCGGGTGATGATGTCGTGGGTAAAGCCGTCGGCCATTCCCCCGCGAATGCCGCTGCCGGCGTCTTCGGCGAACGGCATCACGGCAAGCGAAGCTTTGTGCGGTGTCGAAGGCTCGGCACCGGCAAGCATGATCGGCGCCGGTTTCGCAGCCGGCGCCGTTACCGGCTGTGCCGGCAGAGTCGCGCAGTGACGTTCCGTGCGAATGGCCAGCCACGCCTGGCGCACCGGGCCGAAATCCAGCTCTTCCGACTGAAACAGCTGCGCTGCTGCTACCAGATGGTCCTCGCAGGCGCCGAACTGGCCGCGCCGCGCCAACCTTGCCAGAAGCGCGATGTGGGCGCAGCTGTCGAACGGGGTCAATTCCAGCCATTTTTCGAGATGAGAGGAGACGTCTTCGGAATCGGCCGGGAGCGTCTTGACCAGATGTTCCAGTATGGCTGCGTGGCAGGATCCGAAACGACGGCGTTGCGCGGTCAGCCAGCTGTTGAAGAGCGGGCTGCGGTCGATCTCCAGCCCCTCCAGAAAATCACCGACGAAGAGCTTTGACAGCGCCTGCAGTCGCTCGGGGTCGAGAGTTTCTATGCCTGCGGCAGTCCCCGCCGCGACATCCAGCACGTCGACCGAAATGCCGTCGAGATCAAGCGCGATTGTATCATCAGCGGTTTCGATCGTGCGTCGCCCCGGCTCGTCGAAAGCAGCCCGCAATTTGCTGAGGCACCAGCGCAACTCACCTCTGGGGTCATTTGGGACATCCCACAGCAATTCGCACAGCTTGCCACGTCCGACCGGGTGGGGCGCCAGCACCAGATAGGCCAGCAGCGCGCGCAGCTTGCGCGATGCCGGCAGGACCACCGGGACGCCGTCGCGCGCAATCGCCGGCGCCCCAAACAGGCGCACGCTAAGACCTTGACGGATGCTCTCCACGGTCGATTCCACGTCGGATACCACGCCTTCTCCCACGCCGGCCCGCCGGCCCCTGCTTTATCACCGAACACGACAGAGTGCACCCGGCTTGCAAAATTTGCGCGCCGGATGTGGGGTTCACCACATTGCGGCACGTCAAAGACCTGTAGTGCGGCAAGGTGTCGAAACCTCGCCGCCCAAACCGCCGGTGTGTAACCGGCCCGTGAGCAAACCAGGAGTTCATCCATGTTGCACAAGCAGAAAATCAGAACCACGGCCGGCCGCGGCCGCCTGTTCGACAGCATTCTGGACACGGTCGGCGACACGCCGGTCATCCGTGTCAACAATCTCGGCCCGGGGCACGCCACCATCTACGTCAAGGCCGAGTTCTTCAATCCGGCGTCGTCGGTGAAGGACCGGCTGGCGCTCAACATCATCGAGGAAGGCGAGCGCACCGGCGCGCTCAAGCCGGGACAGACCGTCATCGAGGCGACCAGCGGCAACACCGGCATCGGCCTTGCCATGGTCTGCGGGCAGAAGGGTTATCCGCTGGTGGTGACGATGGCCGACAGTTTTTCGGTCGAGCGCCGCAAGCTGATGCGCATGCTGGGCGCCAAGGTGGTGCTGACCCCGCGCGCCGAAAAAGGCTTCGGCATGTACAAGAAGGCGGTGGAATTGGCCGAAGCCAATGGCTGGTTCCTGGCCCGCCAGTTCGAGACCAAGGCCAACGCCGACATTCATGAAGCGACGACGGGACGCGAGATCGTCAACGATTTCGCCGGCTCGCGGCTCGACTATTTCGTCACCGGTTATGGCACCGGCGGCACCGTCGCCGGCGTGGCGCGTGTGCTGCGCCGCGAGCGGCCTGAGACCAAGATCGTGCTCACCGAGCCCGCCAACGCGCAGCTTGTCGGGAGCGGCAAGCCGCAGGTGCGCGGCGCCGGCGGTGCGCCGGCCGCCAGCCATCCGGCCTTCGAGCCGCACCCGATCCAGGGCTGGACGCCGGATTTCATCCCTGATGTCCTGCAGGAAGCGATCGATGGCAACTTCTATGACGAGGTGATGCCGATCGCCGGACCGGAGGGCATGAAATGGGCCAAGGCGCTGGCGCAGCAGGAGGGCATCTTCACCGGCATTTCCGGCGGCTCGGCTTTCGCCGTCGCGCGCCAGATCGCCGGCACGGCGCCGGCCGGTTCGGTGATCCTGTGCATGCTTCCCGATACCGGCGAACGCTACATGACGACGCCGCTGTTCGAGGGCATCGAGGCCGAGATGAATGCGGAAGAGCTTGCTCTATCGCGCTCGACGCCTGGCTGCCAGTTCCCGGCATGATCACGGCCCGTCAGGAGCAATCTGCATGGATGCGATGCCTTTCACCTCGGCTGCCGAGGAAACGCTTGACCCCTCGGACTGGGCCGATGTGCAGATCCTGTCGCATCGGATCGTTGACGATGCCGTCGCTTACCTGCGCGACGTCAGGGAACGGCCGGTGTGGCAGGAGATGCCCGGAGATGTGAGGGACTTCTTCACCGGCTCCCTGCCGCAGTCGCCGACGCCGCTTGCCGACATCTATGGCGATGTCGTGGACAAGGTGATGCCCTATCCGATGGGCAACATCCATCCGCGCTTCTGGGCCTGGTATATGGGGTCGAGCAATTTTACGGGCGCGCTCGGCGATTTCCTGGCGGCAATCCAGGGCTCCAACCTCGGCGGCGGCAACCATGCCGCCGCCCTGATGGACAGCCAGGTGGTCGATTGGTGCAAGCAGATGACGGGCATGCCGGCCTCGGCCAGCGGCACATTGGTCAGCGGCGGCTCGATGGCCAACATCATCGGGCTGACCGTGGCGCGCAACACCAAGGCCGGCATCGACGTGCGCGAGCACGGCGTTGCGGCCATCGAAAAGCCGTTGCGCTTCTATGGCTCGGACCAGATCCATTCCTGTCATCGCAAGGGGATGGAAGCGCTCGGCCTCGGCAACAAGGCGCTGCGCCGCATTGCCAGCGATGCCAGCCTGCGCATCGACATTAGGGCATTGCGGGCGGCGATTGCCGAAGACCGCGCGGCCGGGTTCAAGCCGGCATGCGTCATCGGCAATGCCGGCACGGTGAACACCGGCGCGATCGACGATCTGCGGGCGCTGGCCAAGCTGGCGCATGAGGAAGACATGTGGTTCCACGTCGACGGCTGCATAGGTGCGTTGATCGCGATTGCGCCTGAGAACGCCCACCGCGTCGGCGGCCTCGAATGGGCCGATTCTATCGCGCTCGATCCGCACAAATGGCTGCATGCGCCGTTCGAGGCCGGCTGCGCGCTGGTAAGGGATGCTTCGGCGCATCGCAAGACCTTCGCGGTGACGCCGGAATTTCTGGAATCGACGCCGCGCGGCCTTGCCTCGGGAGAATGGCTGCACGACTACGGCCTGCAGACGTCGCGCGGCTTCAAGGCGCTCAAAGTGTGGATGGCGCTGCGGGAACATGGCGTCGAGAAATTCGGCCGCCTGATCGACCAGAACATTGCGCAAGGGCACTACCTCTCGAGCCTGATCGAGGCCGAACCGGCGCTGGAACTGACGGCGCCGACCAGCATCAACATCGTCTGCTTCCGCTATCGCGCGGAAGGGCTCGATGGCGAGCGCTCGAAGGCGCTCAACACCGAGATCATGCTGCGGCTGCAGGAAGACGGCATCGCCGCCATTTCCGACACGACGGTGCAGGGCCGGCATTGCCTCAGGGTGGCGATCAACAACCATCGCACCCGGCGCGAGGATCTCAAGCTTCTGGTCGGCGCAACGGTTCGCCTGGGCAATGAGATCGCTTCTGCCTGACCGGCCATGGGTCGGCCAGGCGGCTCTCAGCCGCTGGCGGCCTCCTTGACATCGCCCCTGCCTGATCCTTCCGCGACGGGAAATGTCACGCCGGGAAGGTAGAATGTGATCGAGCGGATTTCGTAGACAGCTGAAGGGTTGACGCGCCTGAGGTCGCGCGCAGCCGCGATGGCCTCGTCCTGGCTGGCGCAATTGAGGACATAAAGACCCAGCAATTGCTCCTTGGTCTCGGCAAACGGACCGTCGATCACCATGCCGTCGCCCGGGCCGCGCAGCGTCACGGCGTCAGCCGTCGCGCCCAGCCTTGCCGCCGGTCCAAGCTTGCCCTCGCGGGTCAGCCTGGCATTGACCTCGAGCAGGTCGTGCATCAGCGCCGCATCCTGCTGCGGCGTCAGGGACTGGATGGTCTGTTCGACGTGATAGGCCAGGATGGCGTAAAACATGCGGCGATCTCCTCCTGTTCGAGCCGCCGCACTATTGCAAGGTTGGGTTGGCTGATCCAGCCCCAGTGCCTATCGAGACGGTAGTCTGTTGCCTTATGCCGCCAGCGGCAGGCTGAGTTCCGTCAGCAGGCCACCGCCGGGGTGGTTGGACAGGTTGACTTCGCCGCCGGCGGCACGCGCAATGTTGCGGGCAATGGTCAGGCCAAGGCCAAGCCCGCCGGTCTGCCGGTTGCGCGACTGTTCCAGCCGCACAAAGGAGCCGAACACCTGGTCGAGCTGCGCCTGCGGTATGCCCGGCCCCTCGTCGCGGATGACCAGCGTGATCGTGCCGTCGGACTGGCGCAGGCTCAGATGCGCCTTCTTGCCGTAGGTCACGGCATTCTGGACCAGATTGTTGACGCAGCGCTTGAGCGCCACCGGCCGGGCCATGCAGATCATGCCACGCGGCCTTGCGCCGTCATGGTCGAACGAGACGTCCTCGAAACCGTCGGCGATCGATTCCACCAGCGACCAGAAATCGATCCGCTCGCTCTTTTCCTCGGTGACTTCGAAAGTGGCGAAATCGATGACCGAGCTGGCAATGCTCTCGATGTCGGCGAGGTCGTGGGCCAGCGCCTCGCGCGCTGTCGATTTACGCAAGAGTTCGAGGCGCAGCCGCATGCGGGTCAGCGGCGTGCGCAGATCGTGGGCGAGTGCCGCCGCAAGATGCTCGCGGTCCTCGACATAGTCGCGCAGCCGGACCTGCATGGCGTTGACGGCTTTGGCCGCGGCGCGGATTTCGCGGCTGCCGGTCTCGGCTATCGGCGGGCTCTTCAGATCGGTGCCGATCCGGTTGACCGCCGTTTCCATCATCCGGTAGGGCGCCGTCAGCCGGCGCAGCGACCAGATCGACATGATCACCACCAGCCCGGCGATCAGCGAATAGAGCGGCAGGCTGTCGAAGCTCAGTATCGGTCCGACCGGCGTGTTGGGCTCGGTGAAGTTCAGCCATTGGCCGTCGGCGAAGCGGACCGATGCCGTCAGCTTGTCGCTCTGGGCAAAGCTTGCCGCCAGTCCCAGGAGATCACGCTCCACCGCGCCGACATCCTTGGTGAGCACCACGCCGCCAGGCGCGCTGGCTGCCTGCGATGCCGGATCGCGCCGGACGCGTGCGTCGGTGATGCCGAATTTCGACAGCCGCCCGACCAGGATGTCCTCGAGCTCGGCCAGTTCGTCGTCGCCGGCGATCGATGAGGTGACGGCGGGCGTGTCCGAAACGGTGAGCGCATAGGTGGCGTTGAACAAGCCGGATGCCGTCAGCTTGCGCTGCTCTGGCGTGTCGTCATGCATCAGCTGCACCAGCGAATAGGCGCGGTCGTTCAGCCGGTAGAGATCGACCTCATCATTGGCGACGGCACGGTCGCGCGAGACGATATAGAGGGTGGCGACCTGGCTGATCAGCAGGCCGGCAATGACAATGAGCAAAACCCAGACCGGCAGGGTTTGCGGCAGCAGGCGTCTCATTCGGAGGTGGTCTCGGGCAGGAACTGGTAGCCGCCGCTGCGCACGGTCAGGATCAGCTTGGGCGTCTTGGGGTCGTCTTCCATCTTGCGCCTGAGACGGCTGACCAGAATGTCGATGCTGCGGTCGAAGGAATAGTCGCTGTCGCCGCCGGAAAGTTCGATGAGCTGGTCTCGCGTAAGCACGCGCTGCGCGCTTTTGACGAAGGTCTGCAAGAGGTTGAACTCAGCCATGGTCAGCTCGACCCTGACGTCGCCCGGCGCCATCAGCCGGCGGCGCGAACAGTCCATCGTCCAGCCGGCGAAATGGTAGATCTGCTTGGTGGTGGGGCGCTTCGGCTCGGCAGCACCATTACGTCTCAACACGGCACGGATGCGGGCCAGAAGCTCGCGCGGATCGAAGGGCTTCGGCACATAATCGTCGGCGCCCATCTCCAGCCCCACCACACGGTCGGTGGTCTCGGTGACTGCCGTCAGCATGATGATGGGCGTGGAGTAGCTGGCGCGCAGGTCGCGGCAGAGCTCCAGCCCGCTTTTCCCGGGTAGCATCACATCGAGAACGATCAGGTCGACCTGCGTGCGGCGCAGTACGTCCTCCATCTCGATGCCGTCGGCGGCAACCGTGGTGCGCAGGCCGCGCTTCTGGAAAAATTCCTGAAGCAGGTCGCGAATGCCCTTGTCGTCATCGACGATCAGTATGTGTGCATCGGATTTCACGGCGATCCTGTCATTCTTGGCGGCCAGTCGGGGGGCCGCCCTTCGAGTCTGCTTTAGCGACGTCACCCACACGATAGAATTCTGGCCACATGTTGGCCAGCGGCGACGATCGCCTGCAGAGCCGATTTGCCAGAAACAATTCAGAAACAAAATTCTATATTCCGGAAAAACTTCCGAAAAAAATCAAAGGCATAAAGGGTGCCGTGGCGGTCAGGTCATCGGCTGCGACGCTAGTCTCCGGAGTAACGGACATTACCAATGCACAGGTTCACGATCAGCTTGATGGGTGCGCTATTCAGCATTTCGCTCGTCACGGCCGCGATCGCAGCCTCCAGCGCAAAGGTGACGCCGATCACAAGGAGCGAGCGCTGCATCGATCTCAATCGCCAGGTAGACGAAGCCCTCGAAACCCATGCCGCGGCAACGCAGGTCACCGCGGCGAAAGCACTGCAAAGAAAGGGAAACCGGTTCTGCGCCAACAAGAAACAGGCACAGGGTATCCGGATGCTCGCGAACGCTTTGAAGCTGCTTGGAGTGACACCGATCGACCCGGTTCAGTGACACTCAAACCGACCCGCACAAAAAAGGAAACGAAGCCATGAACAAGTCCATCCTCTCCGCTCTCGGTCTCGCAGTCGCTCTGGCCTTCTCGATGCCGGTTGTCAGCAACGCTGCTGCCACCACGACCGCTGCTCCGGCTGCTACGACCGCCACGACCGCTCCGGCTGCCGCGCCGATGAAGGCTGCTCCGAAGAAGGTCGCGATGAAGAAGGTCGTCAAGGCCTGCAAAGTGACCAAGACGCACCAGTGCCCGGTCAAGAAGGCCCCCAAGAAGGCCGCGAAGAAGGCCTGATCAGAGCGGGCCAACAGCCCTATCTGATAACAAGGCCGCTCCAGTCCCCCCGGCTGGAGCGGCCTTCTCATATCCGGCGAGCGCG
The DNA here is from genome assembly GCF_053714315.1 of Mesorhizobium sp. PL10. Taxonomy (NCBI): domain Bacteria; kingdom Pseudomonadati; phylum Pseudomonadota; class Alphaproteobacteria; order Hyphomicrobiales; family Phyllobacteriaceae; genus Mesorhizobium; species Mesorhizobium sp. PL10. The sequence continues at coordinate 108,460 of NZ_JBSKBR010000016.1, forward strand.
ATTCTCGCATCGATGGGTCCGACCGCCTTTAACCCGTTTGCAATGCCGGTCCGATAGGACAGCCAGCATGAAGAAGCGGCTTTCATCCATTCTGCGCTCGATGGCCATTGGCGGCCTTGTGGCCTCGGCTGTGGTCAGGGTGCTGATTCAGTTTTCCGCCAGCCCGGTGCCCGATCCGGTGAGCGGGCGCACCGAGCCTTCGCTGTTTGCGCCGGCCGTCTCCAGCAACTGGCAATACATCGCACCATGGCAGAGCCTGCTGCTTGCCGTGCTCACCGGCTCGGCGCTGGCCTGTTTTGCCGGCTGGCTCGCGGTCGCCTGGATGGAGCGCAAGGCGGCCGGATCCAGGCCGGATGCGGCATCCACCGCCCGGCAATTCCATACCCGTCGCGTCATCGACCGTCAGGGCCGTTGAACCGCAGCAGACAGTTCCTAAATTTGTGAACGGTAGCACTCCCGGGAGGCCGGTTTCGCGCGCCGATCAAAATGGACGACCGCTTTCCCCCATGACAAAGTGAGAGCGACCCAGAGCCGGATGATTTCAGATCTGTTCGACCTGAAATCTGAATCCGGCTCTAAATCAAGGAATAGAGCATGATGCCGTCCGAAAACCGCGTCACACTTTTCGGCATCATGCACTAGCAATGCCGGTTCCCGATGCCTGAAATCACCTCGAAGCCCCGCACCAAGACCAAGCCGCAGACCGAGCGCCCGAAGCTCTACAAGGTCATCCTCATCAATGACGATTTCACGCCGCGTGAATTCGTGGTGACGGTGCTGAAGGGTGAGTTCAAGCTCAGCGAAGACCAGGCGCACCGGGTGATGATCACCGCGCATCAGCGCGGCGTCTGCGTCGTCGCGGTCTTCACCCGGGACGTCGCCGAGACCAAGGCGACGCGGGCCACCGATGCCGGCAAGGCCAAGGGCTATCCGCTGCTGTTTACGACGGAGCCGGAGGAGTAGGAGCCTTTCCCTTCCCCCCCTTGTGGGGGAAGGTGGATCGGCGCGCAGCGCCGAGACGGATGAGGGGTGTTCCAGGGAATGCCAACGTCTCACTCCGCTGGAACCCCCCCTCATCCGTCGCCTTCGGCGACACCATCTCCCACAGGGGGAGAAGGAAGAGGTGGCGCTACCTTCCCTCGCGATACCACATCGCGCCCATTGCGAGCAGCAGCAGGCCGAGGCCGAGGAAGCCGCCGAACAGCGGCACGCGCGAGACGGCTTTCAGCACGCTGTCGTCGGTGGTGCGCAGGCCGATCCAGTCGGCGCCCGAGGCGGCGCCGGAGGCGCGGACCGGGACGATGGAGGGCAGGGCGACACTGCCGGTAAGCTGGCCAAGGGTCGACGACGCCGCCAGCCGGCGCACGCTGCCGCCAGTGGCTTCCGCCGGCGCCTTCAGCCGGTTCTCGGTGGAGATGACGTCGGAGAATTCCGGCGCGTTGACCGGACCGACATGGGCAAGTGCGGTCAGGTCGCCATTGCCGATCTGGTAGAGGCCGATCTCCTTGGTCTCGACGCTGCCCAGGAAAACGCCAGGTTCGGATTTCTCCAGCTTGACGATCAGGGCCTTGCCAGATGGGGTGATGACCTGCGCCGGGCCGGGATCGTCGCTCATTGTCTGGCGGCGGATTTCAAGCACCATGCCGCGTCCGTCGGCGGTCAGCCGCTCTTCCTCGAGCTCTGGCTCCTTCATCAGCCAGTGGGCGATGCGGCGATAGAGCTGGACATGCGGGCCGCCGCCCTCGAAGCCGCGCGCCCACAGCCAGCCCTGATCGGACAGCAGCATGCCGACGCGGCCTTCGCCCTTGTGGTCGAGCAAAAGCAGGGGACGGTTGTCGGCGCCCTTCATCACCACTTCGCCTTCAGGGTTCTGCACGCCGATGGTACGGAACCAGCGGCTCCAGTGCGGCGGCTCTGTGGCCGAACCGTCGAGGCCGCGCGTCACCGGATGGCGCTGGCCAACATCGGTGAGGCGCGGATAGAAGGCCTTGTCGATGACTTCGCCGGTCGGCATCGCCGGCAGCGACGACATCAGCGGTGTGCGGGCAATCGAGGAGTCGCCGGCATATTCCGGCCCGGCTGCGATCAAAAGCGCGCCGCCCTTTTCGACATATTCAGAAATGTAGTCGTAATAGAGGATCGGCAGCACATCGCGGTGCTGGTAACGATCGAAGATGATGAGATCGAAATCTTTGATCTTCTCGACGAACAATTCGCGCGTCGGGAAGGCGATCAGCGACAATTCGTTGATCGGCGTGCCGTCCTGCTTTTCCGGCGGCCGCAGAATGGTGAAGTGGACGAGATCGACCGAAGCGTCGGATTTCAGCAGATTGCGCCAGGTGCGCTCGCCGGCATGCGGCTCGCCGGAGACCAGCAGCACGCGCAAATTCTCGCGGATGCCGTCGATCAGCGCGAGGGCGCGGTTGTTGGCGTCGGTTAGTTCGCCCGGCTCGCGGTCGATGGAGAGTTCGACGATGTTGCGGCCGGCGCCGGGAATGGTCACCTGCAGCGGCATGGCCTGGCCGATGGTGGCCTCTTCGACCGCCACCTGCTCGCCATTGACCGAGACGCGCACATCGACCGGGCCGGTTTCGCCGTCGGTGGCGATGACACGGTAGGTCATGTCGAGAGGCTTGCCGACCAGGCCGAAGCGCGGCGCGTTCTCGAAGCGGATGCGGCGGTCCTTCTCGTGCTCATTGCCGGTGATCAGCGCGTGCAGCGGCGCGTTGAAGTCGGAGGCGGCGGGCGGTGCGTCATGCACCTCACCATCGGTGATCATGATGGCGCCACCGATGCGCGATGGCGGCACGTCGCGGAAAGCGCCTTCGAGGGCTGCAAAAAGCCTGGTTTCGGTGCGCTCCTCCGCGGCTTCCGATTTGCCGGCCTCGACGACGCGGACGTCGAACTGCTTGAAGCGGCCAAGGCGCTGCTGCAACCCGGCCAGCGCTTCGTCTGTCTGTTTGGTTCGGTCGCCTATGTCCTGGCTCTGGCTGCGGTCGACGATGACGGCAACCACACTCTTCAACGCCTCGCGCTCCTCGTCGAGGAAGACCGGATTGAGCAAGGCGGCGCCCAGCGCAATCAGCGCGGCGAAGCGGAAGATCGCGCCGCGCTGGCGAAACCACAGGCCGACAGCCGCGAGCAGCAGCAGCGGCACGAGCACCAAAGCCAGCAACGGCCAAGACAGCAGCGGTTCGAAGGAGATCGACCAGTTCATGATCTCACTGCCCCAACCGTTCGAGCAGGATCGGCACGTGCACCTGGTCGGATTTGTAGTTGCCGGTCAGCATGTACATCATGATGTTGACGCCGGCGCGCAGCGCATAGATGCGCTGCATCGGGTCCGACGGCACAGTCGGCAGCAACGGGTCGCCATTCTCGTCGACAGCCCAGGCGCCGGCAAAATCATTGGCGGTGATGAGGATCGGCGAGACGCCGTCGCCGACGCGCACCGGCCGGTTCTCGGCGTTGCTGGCGTCGAGCGAGGCTTCGACCCAGAGCGGGCTGCCGGCGAAGCGGCCGGGAAATTCGGGCAGGATGAAGAAGGATTTGGTCAGCACATGGTCGGCAGGCACCGGCTCCAGCGGCGGCACGTTGAGATTGCCGAGGATGTCGCGCAACCGCTCCGTTGCCGGGCTCGCCGAATCCGCACCTATGCCGTTGGCAAACTGGTCGCGCGTGTCGAACAGCACCGTGCCGCCCTGTTGCATGTAGGCGTCGATACGGGCGATCGCGGCCTCGCTCGGCATCGGCGCGGAAGGGTCGATTGGCCAGTAGATCAGCGGATAGAAGGACAGCTCGTCCTTCGAGATGTCGACGCCAGCCGGCGCGCCCGGCTCGAGCGCGGTCTTCTCGATCAGGAAACGGGTCAGGCCCTCAAGGCCGGCGCGGCTGATCGAATCGTCACCCGGCACGCCGGTCAGCACGTAGGCGATTCGGGTCTTGGCAATGTCCTCGATGGCCGCGTCGTCGCCCGGTTTGGCATCGTCGGCGCGGGCGAGGTCGGCATGGCCAAACAGCATGCCGAGGCCGAGCAGCAGCGCAGCAGTCGTTGCGGCGGCCGAGCGGGCGCGGCGCGGCCTGCGCGACAACAGCCCACCCATCCAGAACACAGCCAGCGTGTCGAGCAGCATCAGCACCAGTGCCGCGGTGACCAACGGAGCCTTGAGGTCGCGTGATTCATCGAAAGCATATTGGATATTGGTCACCGGCACGGTGAATTGCGGCCGCACCAGCGGCGCGAAGGCGGTGGCCGGATCGAGCAGATTGTGGGCGAAGACGCCGGTCTCGGAGCCATAGAGGCCTGGCGGGTTCTCGAACGTCACGGGCAGCGGGCCGGCGACGGGCACCAGCGGCCGTGCATCCGGCGTCGGCGGCACCAGCGCGCCGTCGGCCGCGATCATGCGGTAGGGCGCCAGCGAGGTGGCGGCGGCTTCGGCGTTGGCGACCGCCGCACCCTGGTTGCGCGACAGCTGCACGATGCGCCGCAGCATCTCGACGAAGCTGCCGGAGATCGGCAGGGTCGACCATGTCGCTTCCGGCGTGACATGGAACAGGACGAGCGTGCCCTTGCCCTTTTTCAGCCCGGTCACCAGCGGCGTGCCGTCGGCTAGCGTTGCCCAGGTACGCTCGACGATATCGGGCGTCGGCTCGGCCAGGACCTGCCGGCTCACCGTGACTTCGGCGGGCGGGCCAAGGTCGGCAAACGGGCCGTTCTTCGGAAACTCTGTCACCGCCTGCGGCGTCGTCCATGACAGGGAGCCGCCGAGCGAACGCTCGCCGGTGCGCAGCCTGACCGGCAGAAGATCGTCGTCATTGCCGGCGGCGGCCAGCCGCGACCCGGCGAAGCGCACCAGCGTGCCGCCATTGTCGACCCAGTCGACCAGCCGCTGACGGACCTGTGGCGGAATAGTGCCGATATCGGCCATGACGATCATCGCCGGCTTCTGGTCGAGGAGCTGCGGGATGGCGTCGGCGAGATCGGCGCTCGACGGCTCGACCAGATCGGCGAAGGGTTGCAGCGCGCGCCTGATGTAGTAGAGAGGCGACAGAAGCGGCTGCGCCTGGTCGGCCTCGGCCTGCGACAACAACCCGACGCGGCGGCGCTTGGAGCTTTCATCGAGCACGCGCACCGCACCCGCCTGGCGCTCGCCATCCAGCGCGATCGAGGCGAAGTCGTTGCGCAGTTCGAACGGAACCGCCATCGTGCCGGTGGCGGTGGTTTCGCCGGGAGCGAATGTCAGCGTCGCATCGGCGATGCGCCGGCCCTTATCGTCAAAGGCGCCGGCGGTGAGCTGAGCCGGGGCCGGATCGCCGGGCGCGCGAATGGCGGTCAGCGCAAAGCCGTCGACCTGGTTCTCGGCGCCGGTGAGGCCGGTCAGCGCCAGCCGGTCGGAGCTCGCCCAGACGACACGGGCGGCATTTCTCGACAGCAGCGTGTTGAAGGCGGCCTCGTCGCCTTTTGCCGCCAAGCCATCGGCCAGAACGGCAACGCTGGCGCCGGGCAGGGTCTCCAGCACGCCGGCAACGCGGGCATAGACGGCGGGGCGGTCGGTCGGGATCGGCCGCGGTTTTGCCGCGCGCAGCCGATCGAGTGCAGCGACGGCGTCGAAGGGGCCGATCTCGGCATTGGGTTTTTCGGCGGTGAAGGCGATGACGACCGGCACACCATTCGAGCCGGCATCGGCGATCAGCCGCTGGGCGGTGGCGACGCGCTTGCCCCAGTCGGCGGCACTTGCCCAGTCATTATCGATGACCAGTGCCAGGGCTGCGCCCTCGGCCGGCAGTTTTTCGCGCGGGTTGAAGACGGGTTCGGCAAGGGCGGCAACGACAAGGGCGGCCATCAGCAGCCGCAGCAGCGTCAGCCACCACGGACTCTGCTGCGGCGTTTCCTCGCGCTTCAGCACGCGGGCGAGGATCTTCAGTGGCGGGAACACTTCCGTTTGCGGCTTGGGGGGCGTGAGCCTGAGCAGCCACCAGATCACCGGCAGTGCCAGCAGGCCCCACAATACCATGGGGGCGCCGAAGGAGAGCGGCACCCAGCTCATGCGCTGACCTTTCCTGGCTGACCGCCACTGGCGGTCATGCCGGCACGACCGCTAGCGGCTGGCCCGGCAAAGCCATCGGCGGTCATCGCCATGTGGATACGCACCAGCGCCTCGGAAGCGAGGCGGTCCGTGTGGTTGACGGTGTAGCTCCAGCCGAGCCGCTTGCACCAGCCGGCCAGCTCCTGGCGGCGCGCGGTGTAGAGCAGGCGGTATTCGTCGCCGAGCATTTCGGCACGGCCGGCGGTCAGCTTGTCGCCGGTCTCGGGATCGGTGAATTCGGTGCGTCCGGCATAAGGGAAGGTTTCCTCGGCCGGATCGGCGACCTCGATCAGATGCGCGCGCACGCCATGGCGCGCCAGAACGTCGAGCCAGGCCATGGTCTCTTCGACCGGATCGAGGAAATCACTGACGATGACGATGTCGCAAAAGCGGCGGATGGCGGACAGGTCGGGCTTTGCCGGCGGGTCGGCGGCGTGCATCAATTGCGCTGCGATGCGCTCGGCGCCGTTGCGGGCGGTGAACGGATCGGTCAGGCCCGGCCAAGCGATGCGCTCGCCGCTGCGCGACAGCAATTCGGCCATGGCCAGCGCCAGCACCAGCGCGCGGGATTCCTTGGATACGCTTGCGCCGGTCGATTTGTAGAGCATGGAGGGCGAGGGGTCGGCCCACAGCCACACCGTGTGGGCGGCCTCCCATTCGCGGTCGCGCACATAGGTATGGTCGTCGCGGGCCGACCGGCGCCAGTCGATGCGCGAGGAATCGCCTTCGACATAGGGGCGGAACTGCCAGAAATTCTCGCCGATGCCGCGCTTGCGGCGGCCATGCCAGCCGGCGATCACCGTGTTGACGATGCGGCGCGCTTCGACCAGCAGATCGGGAACCAGCGAAGCCCGCAACCGGCCCCTGGCGAGCGCGTCGCGCGTCGCTGCCGGTGCCTGGACTTCGCCGATACGCGCCATCAGATGCCTTTGGCCAGTTTCGCCACCACGTCACGCACGGTCGTGCCCTCGGCGCGGGCGGCAAATGTCAGCGCCATGCGATGCTGCAGCACCGGCTCGGCCAGTGCGCGGATGTCGTCGACCGACGGCGCCAGCCTTCCGTCATAAAGGGCACGGGCGCGAGCGCAGAGCGTCAGCGCCTGGCTGGCACGCGGGCCTGGACCCCAGGCGACGTGCTTGTCGGTCTCGGCATTGCCCTGGCCGGGGCGCGCCGAACGCACCAGCTTGAGAATGGCGTCGACGACGCTTTCCGGCACCGGCATGCGGCGGATCAGCGTCTGGATTTCCTTCAGCCGCACAGGCTGCAGGACGTTTTGCGCCTTCGCGTCCTCGATGCCAGTGGTTTCCAAGAGGATGCGGCGCTCCGCCTCGATTTCGGGATAGAGGATGTCGACCTGCATCAGGAAGCGGTCGAGCTGCGCCTCGGGCAGGGGATAGGTGCCTTCCTGCTCCAGCGGGTTCTGCGTCGCCAGCACGTGGAAGGGTGCCGGCAGGTCGTGGCGAACGCCGGCGATGGTGACGTGGTATTCCTGCATCGCCTGCAGCAGAGCCGACTGGGTGCGCGGCGAGGCGCGGTTGATCTCGTCGGCCATCAGCAATTGCGCGAAGATCGGACCGGAGATGAAGCGGAAGGAGCGCTTGCCGGCCTCGTCCTGCTCCATCACTTCGGAGCCGAGAATGTCCGATGGCATCAGGTCGGGGGTGAACTGGATGCGGCGCGAATCGAGGCCGAGCACGACGCCGAGCGTTTCGACCAGCTTGGTCTTGGCAAGGCCGGGCACGCCGACCAGCAGCGCATGGCCGCCGGCGAGCAGCGCCACCAGCGTTCGCTCGACAACCGCTTCCTGGCCGAAGATGACGCGGCCGACACCGTCGCGGACCCTCGAAATATCGGCCAGCGCCGTCTCGGCCTGGGCGATCATGTCCTTTTCGCTGATCGGGCTTTCCTTGACCATCACGCTCATGCCGCATCGATCCTTGTGCTGGAGGTACCGGCTTGCACTATCGCAGTGCGCAGAATGCCGCGATTCGGCCTCGCCTGGCGCCTACGAATGAACTTAAATCACAGACTTAGGCTGACAAGCGGAACAACAGTGACTATTTCGTGACCATGACGGACCGCTCCGAACATCGCGAACAAGGCCTTGCCGGTGCCACAGAGACGCGCGGCCTGGAGGCGCTGATCTCGCGCGCCACCCGCGCCGGCAAGGGCGCGGCGCCGGTGGAGCGTTGGAATCCCGACTTTTGCGGCGATCTCGACATGGAGATCAAACAGGACGGAACCTGGTTTTATCTCGGCACGCCGATCGGCCGCATGCCGCTGGTGCAATTATTTTCCACCGTGCTGCGCAAGGACGAGGATGGCAGGACCTATCTGGTGACGCCGGTCGAACGGGTCGGCATCCGCGTCGTTGATGCCCCTTTCATCGCCGTCGAGATGGATGTTTCCGGCGCCGGCGCTGGGCAAATCATCACCTTCCGCACCAATGTCGGCGATGTCGTCGAGGCCGGACCCGGCCATCCGCTGCGCTTCGTCGACGAGAGCGAGACCGGCGGGCTGAAACCCTATGTGCTGGTGCGAGGACGGCTGGAAGCGCTGGTGACGCGGCCGGTGATGTACGAACTGGTCGAGCATGGCGAGGAGATCGACATCGGCGGCAAGACGATGTTTGCCGTGCGCTCGAAAGGCGAGGTCTATCCGATCATGCCGGCGGAAAAGCTGAAGCGGCTGAGCGCATGATGGACCAGGTGACGCCGCCGCCGTTTTCCACAGCGGATTTTCGCGCGCGGGTCGCGGCGCAGGCTGAAGCCCATGCCGGCGACGATTATGGCGACCATCGCTTCAACCCCGGTCATCCCCGGCTGACGCAGCTGAAGGCGCTGCGCGATGCTGCCGTGCTGATCCCGGTCGTCGACCACGGACGCGAAGCGACCGTGCTCTTGACCAAGCGGGCGGAAAAGATGCGCAGCCATTCCGGGCAGGTGGCTTTCCCCGGCGGTACGATCGATGCGACCGATCCGACACCGGAAGCAGCCGCGTTGCGCGAAACCTTCGAGGAGATCGGGCTCGGTCAGGATCGCATCGAGATCATCGGCCGCATGCCCGACTATGTCGCCGGCAGCGGCTATCGCATTGCCCCGGTGCTGGCGATCGTGGAGCCCGGTTTTACTCTGTCGCTCAATGCCGACGAGGTCGACGCCGCCTTCGAAGTGCCGCTCTCGTTCCTGATGGATCCGGCCAATCACACCAGGGACAGCCGCATGTGGAACGAACTCGAATGGTTCTTCTACGAGATGCCCTATGGCGGCCAGCGCATCTGGGGCGTCACCGCCGGCATCATCCGCACGCTCTATGAAAGGCTTTATGCGTGAGTGATCCGATATCGCTGACGGGCAGAGCCGACTGGCTCGGTGAAAAACATCTTCAGCGGCTGCTTGGCGTTCTGGCGCAAGACGGCGAAGAGGCCCGGATCGCCGGCGGCGCGGTGCGCAATGCGCTGATCGGCCAGCCGGTCGCCGACATCGATATCGCCACTACTTGCCTGCCTCAGGAAACCATCCGCCGGGCTGTAGCCGCAGGGTTCAAGGCGGTGCCGACCGGCATCGAGCATGGCACCGTCACGGTGGTTGCTGGTGGCACACCCTATGAGGTCACCACGCTGCGCGCCGATATCGAGACCGATGGCCGCCGGGCCAAAGTGTCGTTCGGCCGCGACTGGAGGGCCGACGCCGAACGGCGCGATTTCACCATCAACGCGCTCTATGCCGAGGCCGATGGCACGGTCGTCGACCTGGTCGGCGGCGTCGGCGATATCGAGGCGCGCCGGCTGCGCTTTATCGGCGATGCCGAGCAGCGCATCCGCGAAGACTATTTGCGCATCCTGCGCTTCTTCCGCTTCTTCGCCTGGTATGGCGACGGCCGGCCCGATGCCGAGGGATTGAAGGCCTGTGCCCGGCTCAAGGAAGGGCTCGCCCAACTCTCGGCCGAGCGCATCTGGTCCGAACTGAAAAAGCTGCTGGCCGCCCCCGACCCGTCGCGCGCCTTGCTATGGATGCGCCAGGCCGGCGTGCTCACCAGCGCCCTGCCGGAGAGCGAGAAATGGGGCATCGATGCCATACACGGGCTGGCCAAGACCGAGAAAGATCTGGGCTGGGCACCGGACCCGCTGCTCAGGCTGGAAGCGATCGTGCCGCCGGATGCCGCGCGGATGAAGACGCTGGGGGAGCGGCTGAAGCTCTCCACCAATGAGGCGGATCGCCTAAGGCACTGGGCGCTGACGGATGCGGTCGAGCCCAAGACGAGCGAGGCGGAACTGGCCAAAAAACTCTATGCCGGCGACCGCCAGGGTTTTGTCGACCGCCTGCGGCTGTCGCTCGCCTCGGCGCGGGCGCGCGCCGTCGAGGACAATGACGCGCTTGTCCGGGCCGGCGGTTTTTCGCGCCTGCTGACTTTTGCTCTGAAATGGGAAAAAACGGTGTTCCCGGTCAAGGGCGCCGATCTTACCGCGCTTGGCGCGTCGCCCGGGCCGAAACTCGGCGCGATCCTGAAAAACCTTGAAAAGGAATGGATCGACTCAGGCTTCGCGCTCGATCGCGACGCGCTGCTTGAGCGCGCCGCGGAGGCCCTGAAAGCCGGATAGGGTATTTCCCTAGGCCGCGTCGCGCACCTTCTCGATGCGCGAGCGGATCGCTTCGATCATCGTCTCGCGGATGATCGTTTCGCCATGCGTCTCGCGCATATGGTCGACGGCGCGGCGCATGACCTCGGCTTCCTCGTCGGCACGGGTGTGCCACTCACAGCCGGGAACCAGCGAGCCGCAATGGAATTCCTTCATGGGATTTTCTCCTTTCCTCCTGGGAGCCTACGCCTCTCATGGGCGCACGAAGCTCCGTCACCTTTGTTTCGCGCCCTGTCGCAGCAGTCGGTTCTGGGGGCACGTACGGAAGAACAAGCATAACACGGTTCGGCGGTTTTGGTTGCCGCTAAAGCGCGTCGCGTCAAGGCGGATACACGCGACGCGCTTTAGGTCTTTGATTTGATGCATGTCATTTTCCCAAAACCGAGGTCACTTTTGGGTGACATGCATAGGCAAAAAAGGCGGAGCAGCGCTGCTCCGCCTCTCTACGCTACCCCAGAACAAGACCAGTTCAGTCTTGTCCCGACAGGGCCGTCACTTCATGATCTTGACTGCCTCGGCAACTTTGTTCTTGCCGCTCATGTCCCAGGAAACGCGGACCTTTTCGCCGGTCTTCAGGCCAGGATCCTTGAAGGTCTTGGGCAGCGTAAAGGTGGATCCGTCGTCCAGAACGAGGCTCATGGCCGTTCCATCATAGGTCTTGACCGTGCCCGTGGTGTGCTTGACCGCGGCAAAGGCAACCGAGCCTGAGGCGAGAAGGGCGGCCGCGGCAGCCGAAACAATGAGTTTGCGCATGGTAACTACTCCTGGAAAATGCGGGGCATTCGATTGGGAAAACGCTCCGCTTCGTTAAGGGCCGTCCGGTTGCGTCGAGTCGCAGTTCGGGAGCGAACCACCGGCGCTTCCCGACCCGGAAACGACAAATAATCCTTTTATTTCAATTGCCTATTAGACGAAAAAGATAATGGCAATGCCACATTGCCTGCCCAGATTCGGCGAATGGGACGCTTTTGCGGCTCACGCTTCGCTCACCGATTTGTTACGGCCATCTCACCTCCGGCGGCAAGCTGGACAGGATCGAGGCGACATTGCCGCCGGTCTTCAGGCCGAAGATGGTGCCGCGATCGTGAAGAAGGTTGAATTCGACGTAACGGCCGCGGCGGACGAGCTGTTCGTCGCGGTCGTCGTCGGTCCAGCTTTCTTTGAAATGGGCCCGAACCAGATGGCCATAGACGACAAGAAAAGAGCGCCCGACATCCTGGACGAAGTTGAAATCGGCGTTCCAGCCGCCTTTCTCCTCGCTCGAATGCAGCCAGTCGAAAAAGATGCCGCCGACGCCGCGCGGTTCGTTGCGGTGTGGCAGATAGAAATACTCGTCGCACCAGGCCTTGAATTTGGGGTGGTCGGCGACCGCGGCGTTCTTCTCGCAGGCAAACCGCATGGCGCGGTGGAAGGCGACCGTATCGGGGTGATCTTCAGTGCGATTGCGGTCCAGCACCGGGGTCAGATCGGCGCCGCCGCCGAACCAGTGGCGCGACGTCACGACCATGCGAGTGTTCATATGCACCGCAGGCACCTTTGGGTTCCACGGATGCGCGATCAGCGAAATGCCCGATGCCCAGAAACTCGGATCTTCCTCGGCGCCGGGCATCTGCTTCCTGAACTCAGGCGAGAACTCGCCATGGACGGTCGAGGTGTGGACGCCGACCTTCTCGAAGACGCGGCCCCGCATCATCGACATGGTGCCGCCGCCGCCCTTGCCCTGGTCGCGCTCCCACGGCGTCTTTTCGAAACGGCCGGGCGACCATTCGACGAGCGGGCCGGTCAAGTCCTGCTCTATCTGCTCGAAGGTGGTGCAGATGCGCTCGCGCAGCGTCTCGAACCAGAGCCTGGCCTTCATCTTCTTCTGTTCAATGTCGGCTGGAAGGCCCGCCGGTATTTCTGGTCGTTCCAAATCAGGTCTCCAGCCGAGCCGACAAATGACTCGTCTTTTCCGGGCGCGATCCCTAATCTCTTAGGAGCAAGGGTCAAGTGTCATCTGTAAAGGCCCAGGAGTTCTTTGGTGCGCACCCCGGCAAGACCGCCGCTGCACGGCCTGAAGAAAAGGCTCGACCGTTCGCGCGCCGAGCACGAGCGTATGCCGCGTGACGGCTTTTTGCGCGAAACCTTCGTCCTGCCGCGCTCCGACGCGCGGCTCAAGGCCAAGGAATGGTTCGAACGCTTCCCCAAGCAGGCTTACTGGACCGAGATCGAAAGCTGGTTCGAGCGGCCAGGCGACGTCATCGAATTCACGATACGACGGCTGCCGGCGGCGGATTAGGTTCCACAAGCAGTCGCCTCGCGCCTGGCCCTAGGGCGCTCAACCGGTCTTCCCTGTTCCTTAGCGGGCATTTGTCGATCGACATGCAGCCGCAGCCGATGCAGTCGGTAAGGCCGTCGCGCAGCTTCTTCAACTGGCTGATCTTGCGGTCGAGATCGTCGCGCCAGCCGGTTGACAGCAGGTTCCAGTCCTCGCGCGTCGGCGTGCGGCCTTCTGGGAGCGATTCAAGTGCGGCGCCGATTTCGGCCAGCGAGATGCCGACCTCCTGGGCTATCCGGATGATCGCCACCCGCCGCAGCACGTCGCGGCCATAGCGCCGCTGGTTGCCCGCCGTGCGGTGGCTGCGGATCAGCCCGCGCGCTTCGTAGAAATGCAGCGCCGACACCGCCACGCCGCTGCGCATGGCCACCTGGCCAACCGTCAATTCCTTTACCGGAGCCATTTTCGTTTTTCCGCTTGACCTCAAGTTAAGTTGAGCTTGTAGCCAGGAAATGTCGATAGGGCAATTGAGGAGAAGGCGATGTGCGCCTGGGTGAGAATGACGCAAGACGCAACGGCCGTTGGCGATGGCGACACCGCATTGAAGGTTCTAGCCGAGCTGCCGGATGGCTTCGCCGGCGGTCATGGCGACGGACAGCGCGACATTGATGCTGCGCGTGTCCGGCTGAATGGGGATCGTCAGTCGCGCATCCGCCGCCTGATGGACAGAATCCGGCACGCCAGCGGATTCGCGGCCGAACAGCAGGATGTCGCCATCGGTAAAGGCAAAGCCGGTGTAGGCAGTCGCGGCTTTGGTGGTGAGCAGCACCAGCCGGCGCGCTTGGCGTCTGCGCCAGCCCTCGAAGGCGTTCCAGTCGACATGGCGGGTCAAGGCAGCCATTTCGAGGTAGTCCATACCAGCCCGCTTGAGCGCTTTGTCGGAGAGCGGGAAGCCGGCCGGTTCGATAATGTCGACGCCAAGACCGAGGCAGGCGGCGAAGCGCAGGATTGTCCCGGTGTTGCCGGCAATGTCAGGCTGGTAGAGAGCGATGCGGAGACGGTGGTTCATTTCCGCGTCTTCCTAATAAGTGGCAGATCGGCCACAGCGGACTCCTGGTTTTGGAAATTGCTGGACCTGCGGGTGGCCATTTTCTGCGAAGTCGATTATACCGCACGCATTGTCAACCCGAACCGATGGAGGGGTATTTCATGATGGCCATGCACATCCAGCGCCCCTCCCGTGGGCTTACCTGCCTGCCGGCGGTTTCGGTACGACGATTTACCTGACTTCTTAGATCTGATCGCACCGATTCCCGCCGAACCCAGTTTTCGGCTTTCGAAGGAATCCTGCGATGTTTTTCAACCTGTTGAAGGGGCTGTACGCCCCAACTGAGCGTGTCCCGACCGAGGTGTCCCCTCGTGTCCCGACCGATGCAATCCGTGCCTCCGGCCGAATGCCGGCGCACGACATTGCCTCGCCTTTTTATCTCTATTTGCACACGGAGGACGGACCGATGTTCGATCCCTATAAAATACCTGGTTCAAGAAGCCTGCACGAGCGCAAGACGGCGACCTGGGCGTTGCTGGTCGGCGAGACCTATTCGTCGGTGGTTCACGCCGAGACGCGCCGGCGTCCGCATCGCGGCATGTTGCCGGATGTCGATTTCTCGCGTGCGGTTCCTGACCACAGCCGGCCGTCGCTGGTGCGACGGATCATCCGTCTGATCCGGCCGGGCGCGAAAAACCGGGCTGGCGGCGGCGTGCCGTCAGGTCAGTCGACCGCGTCTGTCGGCGAAAAGCCCGCAAGTCCCTATATTGCGCGAAGCAGGACCGATGGCCCGGGTGATTCCGGGCCGTCGGTCCCCGACTTCGTACGCTCCGGGGACCTTTCCCATGCCGCGTGAGCGGAAAACTGATTTGTGAGCATCACTATGTTCAGCTGGTTTGAAAAAAGGCTCGATCCGTTCCCCGCAGCGGAACCGGTCGAGCCGCCGAAGACGCTGGTTGCCTTCTGCGTGCATTATACGCGGGGCGCCTGGCCCTACATCATCGTCGATGCGGTGCTGGTGACGGCGATCGCGGTCGCCGAAGTGTGGATGTTCGGCTTCATGGGCCGCATCGTCGACTGGCTGTCCGGGCAGAATCGCGAAACCTTCCTGCAGACCGAGAGCTGGAAGCTCGCCGGCATGGCCTTCGTCGTGCTGTTTGCGCTGCCCGGTACGGTTTGGCTGCACTCGCTGCTCAACCAGCAGACGCTGATGGGCAACTACCCCATGCGCATCCGCTGGCAGGTGCATCGCTATCTCTTGAAGCAGTCGATGAGCTTCTACCAAGACGAATTCGCCGGCCGCATCGCCACCAAGCTGATGCAGACGGCGCTTGCCGTGCGCGAATGCGTCATCAAGGTGATCGACGTCCTCAACTACGTCATCGTCTATTTCCTTGGCATGCTCTTCATCGTCGGTTCTGCCGACGTGCGGCTGGCGGCACCGCTCGGCGTCTGGTTGCTCGGCTATGTCGGCCTGTTGCGCTACTTCATCCCGAAGCTCGGAAAGGTCGGCGAGGCGCAGGCCAATGCGCGCTCGACCATGACCGGCCGCGTCGTCGACAGCTACACCAACATCCAGACGGTCAAGCTGTTTTCCCATGCGCGCCGCGAAGCAACGTTCGCCAGGGAAGGCATGGCCGGCTTCCTCGACACGGTCTACCGGTCGATGCGGCTGGTGACTGTGCTTTACGGCCTGCTCTACATCCTCAACGCGTTGCTGCTGTTCTCTGTGACCGCGCTGGCGCTGTGGCTGTGGCTTGGCCAGGCGGTAACGATCGGCGCGGTTGCCGTGGTCATCGGCCTTGTGCTCAGGATGTGGGGCATGTCGCAGTGGATCATGTGGGAAATGTCCGGCCTGTTCGAGAACATCGGCACGGTGCAGGACGGCATCGCCTCGATCTCGTTGCCGCGCCTGGTCGAGGACCGGCCGGGGGCGAAGGACATTGCCGTCACCAAGGGTGAGATTCAGTTCGACGATATCCGCTTCCATTACGGCAAGCAGAAGGGCGTCATCGAGAACCTGTCGCTGACGGTGCAGCCCGGCGAGAAGGTCGGCATTGTCGGCCGCTCCGGTGCGGGCAAGTCGACGCTGGTCAACCTCCTGTTGCGCTTCTATGACCTGGAGAAAGGCCGGATCCTGATCGACGGCCAGGAGATCGCGTCGGTGACGCAGGATTCGCTGCGCGCTCAGATCGGCATGGTGACGCAGGACACCTCGCTGCTGCACCGTTCGGTGCGCGACAACATCCTCTACGGCCGGCCCGACGCCACGGAAGAGATGCTTGTCGAGGCAGCCGGGCGGGCCGAGGCGCTGGAGTTCATCGCCGGGCTTTCGGACCACACTGGACGCAAAGGGTTCGACGCTCATGTCGGCGATCGCGGCGTCAAATTGTCCGGCGGCCAGCGGCAACGCATCGCCATAGCTCGCGTTATGTTGAAGGACGCGCCGATACTTATCCTTGACGAAGCGACCTCGGCGCTGGATTCCGAAGCCGAGGCCGCCATTCAGGAGAATCTCTACAAGCTCATGCAAGGCAAGACCGTCATCGCCATTGCGCACCGGCTGTCGACCATTGCGGCGATGGACAGGCTCGTCGTCCTCGACAAGGGCCGAGTCATCGAGGAAGGGTCGCACGAGGAACTCGTCGCCGGTGGCGGGCTCTACGCGCAGCTCTGGCAGCGCCAGTCGGGCGGGTTCCTGCTCGACGACAGCACGGTCGATGCCGCCAGTGACGCCGTTGCCAATGACATCGGCGTGAAGGGCGAAGCCGCGGAATGATGACATCAGCATGATGACAGCCGTCTATCGCTGGTTCGAGAACTGGGTCTATCCGTTCAGGGAGCCGGCGAGCCTTCGGCCATCATCAAGTGTCGGTGGCTTCCTCTGGCACTATGTCGGCCAGGCGAAGGTCGCCTTCTTCGCCATGCTGGTTATCGGCGGCATCGCGCCGCTGGTCGAGGCCGGGCTGTTCTACTTCGTCGGGCGGCTGGTCGATATTCTCGACCAGCTTCCCGGCGAGCGCAGCTGGCACGGGCTGTGGACCGCCGCGGGGCCTGAGCTGGTGTTCATGATCGCGGTGGTGCTGGTCATTCGCACCACCGTCGTCGGCCTGTCAGCGCTGGTCGACGAGCAGACGATCACGCCGGGCTTCTACAATCTGGTGCGCTGGCAGGCGCACCGGCACGTCTCGCGCCAGTCCTACGCCTTCTTCCAGAACGATTTCGCCGGCCGCATCGCGACCAAGGTCTGGCAGGCGGGGCAAGCGACTGGCGACCTGATGGAAAGCTTCATCGAGGTCATCTGGTTCATGATCGTCTACACGGTGACGACGCTGGCGCTGGTCGCCGGACTCGATTTCAGGCTGGCGGCACTGGTGGTGATCTGGATCGTCGCCTTCGGCTTTCTGGCCAAACGCTATCTGCCGGCGATCCGCAAGCATGCAGAGGCGACTGCCGAAGCCGGCTCGATGATCAATGGGCGCATCGTCGATTCCTATTCCAACGTGCAGACGCTGAAACTGTTCTCGGCCGATGGCGACGACCACTATATCAGGAACGGCTTCGACATCTATCTCGACGCGCTGCGGCCCTTCACCCGCCGGCTGACCGGCGTGCGCATGGCGCTGACGACGTTGTCGGGCATAATGATCACCACGATCGGATGCTTTGCCGTCTATCTCTGGGTCGAAGGGTCGATCACGGTCGGCGCCGTCGCCTTCACGCTGTCGCTGGTCCTGCGGCTCAACATGCTGCTCGGACGGGTGATGATGCAGCTCAACGGCATATTGCGAAATCTCGGCGTGCTGGAAAATTCCAAGGCGCTGATCTCGCAGCCGCTGGGCTTGATCGATGCGCCGGACGCGAAGGAGCTTGTCGTCGCCGGCGGCCGTATCGAGGTGAAGAACGTCGAGTTCCACTACGGCAAGGGTTTTGGTGTGCTGAACGGCATCAACCTCGTGGTCAAGCCCGGCGAAAAGGTCGGGCTGGTCGGGCCGTCTGGTGCCGGCAAGACGACGCTCGCCAACCTGATCCTGCGGCTCTACGACCTCGAAAGCGGTGAGATCGCCATCGACGGCCAGAATATCGCCGAGGTGACACAGAATTCGCTGCGCGCCAATATCGGCGTGGTCAGCCAGGATACGGCCCTGTTCCATCGGTCGCTGCGCGACAACATCAAGCTCGGCATGCCCGATGCAACCGATGCCGAGGTGGTCGCTGCGGCGAAGAAGGCCGAGGCGCACGAGTTCATCCTTGGTCTGCGCGACAACCGGGACCGCGCCGGCTACGAGGCCTTTGTCGGCGAGCGCGGCGTCAAACTGTCGGGCGGCCAGCGCCAGCGCGTGGCGATCGCTCGCGTCTTCCTCAAGGACGCGCCGATCCTGATCCTCGACGAGGCGACTTCGGCACTTGATTCCGACATCGAGGCGGCGATCCAGGACAACCTGACGCGGCTGATGGAGAACAAGACGGTCATTGCCATCGCGCATCGGCTGTCGACCATTGCGGCACTCGACCGGCTGGTGGTGCTGGACGGCGGCCGCATCGTCGAACAGGGCACGCATGATGAGCTGGTGGCGTTCGACGGGCTCTATGCGCGGCTGTGGAAACGGCAGTCCGGCGGCTTCCTCTATCACGAGGAAAGCGTGCTGGAAGAGACGCGGCCTGCAGAGTAGAACGCTGAGATGTCGGTCAGGATGCCCTCGAACTTTGGACGCAGCAGCGCGCAGGAGAGCGCGCTCGACCTGCTCGGCCATGAGATACTGGCCGAAAAGGCAGCCGCACTTGGCCGTACTGGTCAGCGTGTCGAGGAGACACTGAAGAGGCTGCGCGAGAACAGCGACTGCGGACAGCGCCCCCGGCTGCTGAAGGAAGCCGCCGCGGCGGTGCACGCCTATTTCATCCAGCGCGAACTCTGCGGCTTGCGCCGGCATGAGTCGGTGATCCGCGAGTACGACATCCCGAGGGCAGTGCTGGTCAGACTCGGCGCCAGCTAGTCTAGAGGCTGGAAATGCCGCCCTCCATTCCGGCTGCTCGGTTGACGTCCTCACGAAAGCGCTGCAATCGCGCCGCCAGCGCCTTTGGGTTTTCATCGGCGATGAAGTGTCCGCTGTCGGCGATGGTATCGCTCGTGACATTGGACAGCCCGGCTGTCTTCAGACCCGCGACATAGTCGGCAATTTCACCGGTTTCGGCCGAGCCCCTGAGATAGAGCACTGGCGTTTCGATGACGGTCGCGGGCGGAAGGGCATTGGCCCTGGCGTCTTCTGCGAACGCCCGGTACCAGTCGAACCCCGCCTTGAGGCTTTCCGGCCGTGCATAGGCCTCGGCATAGATGGTTCTCGATTCCGTCGGGATCGAAGCCTTTTCCTTTGCAAGGATGTCGAAGAAGAAATCGAAATAGGCGCGCTCGTGGCCGCTCACCAGCAGTTCGGGGAGGGCGGGAATGTCGTGGAAGGCAAAGTGCCAGATATGCGGATTGGCGATGACCTTGTCCCAGGGCGCAACGCCTGGAACAGCTACATCCATGATCACCGCTCCGGACAGGGTCTGCGCATGGCCGCGCAACAGCGCAAAGACGATCTGGCCGCCGACATCATGGCCGGCGACGATAGGCTGCCGCAAACCGCAAGCCTCGATGAGACCGAGCATCAGCCTGGCGAGCGTCCTCTTTTCGCCGTTCTCGGCGACGCCTCGCGATTGGCCGATGCCTGGCAGGTCCGGGGCAATGACATGATGCCCGGAAGACAGAGGCTCAATCACCCTCTCGAACACATAGGAACTTTGCGGCCAGCCATGGAGCAACAGAAGCCCTGGCGCGTCGTGCGCCCCGGCTTTCCGGACAGCTATGGACAGCCCTTCAACCTCGACGGTGGAGGTTTGCATCTTGCCGATCTCCAGCGGTTACGGAGACCTATGATCTAGAGGGCGATGACGATGCGGCCAGTCTTATCGACACGCCGGTAGACATCATTCCAGCCATTCGGTGATGAAACTGCCGCTTTCGTGGATGTCGGTCGATTCGAGCGGGCCTGGGCCGAGATTGGTGAATTTGTGCGGTGTGTTCGGCGGCACGATCAGGATCTGGCCGGCAGTGGCCTTGATCCGCTGGTCGCCGATCGTGAACAGGCCGGTGCCCTGGCGGATGATGAAGATCTCGCAATAGGGGTGGGTGTGCAGGCGCGGGCCGCCGCCGATCTCTGCCTGGTAATTGAAGATCAGGCAGGAGCTGGAGCCGTAGGCGCCCAATTGCAGTTCGCCTTGCCAAAGGCCGGGCGTCCTGGTCCAGGTCTCGCGGTCGATGATGTGTGCCATGCAGCGAGACTAGATCACGGCAACCTGTCCTGTCGAGATAAGGCGGGGAGCCTCGGATTTGCTGGTATTTTCCCGTCGTTTAGCCGCCTTTGCCGGCCGTTTGGCATCTGGCCGACTGACGCGCTGTTCTGTCCCCGCGACAATCTGCCCTTGTGGCCTGACCCCGCTGGACAAAAACGGGCTTCACGCATAAACCGAACTCCAAATGCCGGAGGAATTCGCTAGCTTGTTCGCCATGCGCTGTCGGGCCGGCGCGATGGAGCGGGAACAAAGCTCGGCCACCGGCTCGGAAGAGGCGAAAGGATCAGGCACCCGTGAGCGCAACCGATACCCAGGATCCCAACCGTCGTGATTTTCTCTACGTCGCCACCGGCATGGCCGCAGTGGTCGGCGCAGGAGCCGTCGCCTGGCCGTTCATCGACCAGATGCGCCCCGATGCCTCGACGCTGGCGCTGGCCTCGGTCGAGGTCGATGTTTCCTCGCTGACCCCTGGCATGTCGTTGATCGTCAAATGGCGCGGCAAGCCGGTCGTGGTGCGCAACCGCACCGAGCAGGAAATGAAGGACGGCGAGGCCGTCAACCTTGCCGATCTCAAGGATCCGATTGCGCGCAACGCCAATCTGCCAGCCGATGCGCCGGCGACCGACGCCAACCGCACCACGCCCGGCAAGGAAGCCTGGATGGTGATGGTGCAGGTCTGCACGCATCTGGGCTGCATTCCGCTCGGTCAGGAAGGCGATTTCGGCGGCTGGTTCTGCCCGTGCCATGGCTCGGTGTACGACACCGCCGGCCGCATCCGCAAAGGCCCGGCGCCGGAAAACATGGCCGTGCCGGTATTCAAGTTCATTTCCGATACCAAAATCCTTATCGGTTGAGGCAGGGGATATTTCGATGAGCGAGGGACACTCGACCTATACGCCCAAGACCGGTATCGAACGCTGGTTCGACGCCCGCATGCCGCTGCCGCGCATGGTCTATGACAGCTTCATCGCCTATCCGGTGCCGCGCAACCTCAACTATGCCTGGACCTTCGGCGGCATCCTGGCGATCATGCTGGTGGCGCAGATCCTGACCGGCATCGTGCTGGCCATGCACTATACGGCCGACACCAATCTCGCCTTCGGCTCGGTCGAGAAGATCATGCGCGACGTGAATTCGGGCTGGCTGTTGCGCTATCTCCACTCCAACGGCGCCTCGTTCTTCTTCGTCGCCGTCTACATCCACATCTTCCGCGGCCTCTATTACGGCTCCTACAAGGCGCCGCGCGAGCTGCTGTGGATTCTCGGCTGCATCATCTACCTCCTGATGATGGCAACCGGCTTCATGGGCTATGTGCTGCCCTGGGGGCAGATGAGCTTCTGGGGCGCCACCGTCATCACCGGCTTCTTCAGCGCCATTCCGCTGGTCGGCGACTGGATCCAGCAGCTGCTGCTTGGCGGCTTCGCCGTCGACAACCCGACGCTCAACCGCTTCTTTGCGCTGCACTACCTCTTGCCGTTCATGATTGCCGGCGTCGTCGTGCTGCACGTGTGGGCGCTGCATGTGGTCGGTCAGTCGAACCCGACCGGCATCGAGGTCAAGTCGCAGACCGACACCGTCGCCTTCACGCCCTATGCGACCATCAAGGACGCGTTCGGCATGATCGTGTTCCTGTTCGTCTTCGCCTATTTCGTCTTCTACCTGCCGAACTTCCTCGGCCATCCGGACAATTACACGGTCGCCAACCCGCTGAAGACGCCGGCCCACATCGTGCCGGAATGGTACTTCCTGCCGTTCTACGCGATCCTGCGCGCCATCACCTTCAACATCGGTCCTATCAATTCCAAGCTCGGCGGCGTGCTGTGCATGTTCGGCGCCATCGTCATGCTGTTCCTTGTGCCGTGGCTCGATACCTCGAAGGTTCGCTCGGCGGTCTACCGGCCCTGGTACAAGCTGTTCTTCTGGCTCTTCGTGGCCGACGCGGTCCTGCTGGGATGGCTGGGCTCACAGCCGGCGGAAGGCGGCGGTCTGTTGACCCTCATGATAGGTGAGGTCTCGGGCAACTACGTTGGCTACGCTCAAGCGGCGACGCTGTTCTACTTTGCCTTCTTCCTCGTCATCCTGCCGGTGCTCGGCCTGATCGAGACGCCGCGCAGGCTCCCGAATTCGATCACCGAAGCGGTGCTGGAGAAGAACAAAGATGCCGGTGGGGGACATCCGGCAGGTGCGAATGCCGCGCCGGAAACCAAGGGCTGAGCGAGAATCTAAGGGGATTTGGCATGAAAAAGATTCTCACCTCGCTCGCCTTGCTGGGCCTGTTTGCTGGCGGCATCGGAGCCGTCGGCGGCAGCGTGGCGATGGCCGCTGAAGAGGCGCATAACGCGGCAGCGCCGACGCATTTCCCGATCGACGAACCGAAGGAAATGGACTGGAGCTTTGCCGGCCCATTCGGCACCTACGACAAGGCGCAGCTTCAGCGCGGCCTGAAGGTCTACAAGGAAGTCTGCTCGGCCTGCCACTCGATGAACCTGGTCGCGTTCCGTACGCTAGAAGGCCTCGGTTATTCGGAGGCGCAGGTAAAATCCTTTTCCGCCGAATACACCATCCATGACGGTCCCAACGATGCCGGCGACATGTTCGACCGTCCGGGCAAGCCGTCCGACCATTTCCCGGCGCCGTTCGCCAATGAAGAGGCGGCTGCCGCCTCCAACGGTGGCGCTGCTCCGCCCGACATGTCGCTGCTGGCCAAGGCGCGTGGCGTCGAACGCGGCTTCCCACGCTTCGTCTTCGACATCTTCACCCAATATGCCCAGGGCGGCCCGGACTACATCCATTCGCTGCTGACCGGCTACGACGAGACGCCGCCGGCCGGCATGGTGATCCCGGAAGGCACGCACTACAACCCGTACTTCATGTCCGGCGTGTCGCTGAAGATGCCGAAGCCGCTCTCCGACGGCCAGGTCACCTATGATGACGGCTCGCCGCAGACCGTCGACCAGTATTCGCGCGACGTCTCGGCCTTCCTGATGTGGGCCGCCGAGCCGCATATGGAAGACCGCAAGAAGACCGGCTTCCGCGTGCTGGTGTTCCTGCTTCTGTTCGGCGCCCTGGTTTATCTGACCAAGCGCAAGGTGTGGGAAGGTGTGGCGCACTAAGCCATCGCTATCCCCGTGAAATCAGAAAGGGCGTCTTCGGGCGCCCTTTTTGCTTGCCGATGCGGCAGGGGATCAATGCCTGGGCGCGACCACCCGTCCAATCAAACAAGTCCGTTGGCACGGCGCCATGCGATTGGTATTGCACGCGCGGCCGGCGATGAAAGATTGCCGGCGAAAGGGCATTTGGAAATCGATGATGCGGCTCAAGGACTGTCACAACTTTTCAGACTTCCGGCGCATGGCGAAGCAGCGGCTGCCGGGGCCGATCTTCAACTACATCGACGGCGCGGCCGACGACGAGGTCACCTATCGCCGCAACACCGAGAGCTTCGAGCGCTGCGACCTCGTTCCCAACGTGTTGCGCGGAGTGAGCGAGATCGACATGTCGGTAACGGTGATGGGCCAGAAACTGGCAATGCCCGTCTATTGCTCGCCGACCGCCTTGCAGCGGCTGTTCCATCATCAGGGCGAGCGCGCGGTGGCCAAGGCTTCGGCCAAGTTCGGCACCATGTTCGGCGTTTCCTCGCTCGGCACCGTCAGCCTTGAGGAAGCGCGCAAGATCAGCAGCAGTCCGCAGGTCTACCAGTTCTATTTCCACAGGGATCGCGGCCTCAACCGGGCGATGATGCAGCGAGCCAAGGCGGTGGGTGTCGAGGTGATGATGCTGACCGTCGACAGCATCACCGGAGGCAACCGCGAGCGCGACAAGCGCACCGGCTTTGCCATTCCCTTCAAGCTCAACCTTGCCGGCATGCTGCAGTTTGCGCTGAAGCCTGGCTGGGCATTGAACTATTTCACCCATGAGGGGTTCAAGCTGCCGCAGCTCGACGAGCATGTCGATATGGGCGGCGGCACGATGTCGATCAGCCGCTACTTCACCGAGATGCTTGATCCGTCGATGACGTGGGACGATGTCGCCGAGATGGTCAGACTGTGGGGAGGCCCGTTCTGCCTCAAGGGCGTCATGTCGGTAGAGGACGCCAAACGCGCCGTCGAGATCGGCTGCAGCGGCATCGTGCTGTCGAACCATGGTGGCCGGCAGCTGGACGGCTCGCGGGCGGCGTTCGATCAACTGGCCGAGATCGTCGATGCCGTCGGCGACCGGATCGATGTCATCATGGATGGCGGCGTGCAGCGCGGCACGCATGTGCTGAAGGCACTATCGCTCGGCGCCAAAGCTGTCGGCGTCGGGCGCTACTACCTGTTTCCGCTGGCGGCGGCCGGCCAGCCCGGCGTCGAACGGGCGCTCGAGCAGATGCGGGTCGAGATCGAGCGCGGCATGAAGCTGATGGGCTGCAGTTCGATCGAACAATTGTCGCGCACGAATCTCCGTTTCAGGTAATCTCGGCTCATGAAATCCTCGCTCGAAGATACGCTGCTCGCCGCGATCCGCACCATTCCGGACTATCCCAAGCCCGGCATCCTGTTTCGCGACATCACCACTTTGCTTGGCAATGCGCGCGCCTTCCGCCGCGCCATCGACGAACTGGTGCATCCCTATGCCGGCCAGAAGATCGACAAGATCGCCGGCATCGAGGCGCGCGGTTTCATCCTTGGCGGTGCCGTGGCGCACCAGCTTTCAGCCGGCTTCGTGCCGATCCGCAAGAAGGGCAAATTGCCTTACGAGACGGTGCGCGTCGCCTACAGTCTTGAATACGGGCTGGACGAGATGGAGATGCACAAGGACGGTGTTGCGCCGGGCGAGAAGGTGATCCTGGTCGACGATCTGATCGCTACCGGCGGCACGGCGGAGGCGGCGGTCAAGCTGCTCAGGCAGATCGGCGCCGACATCCTTGCGGCATGCTTCGTCATCGACCTGCCGGATCTCGGCGGGCGCGCCAAGCTGGAAGCGCTGGGGGTTCCGGTGCGGACGCTGATCGGGTTTGAGGGACATTGAGCAGGTCTTACCTTCTCCCCCTGTGGGAGAAGGTGGCCGAGCGAAGCTCGGTCGGATGAGGGATGTTCCAGGGAACGCCAACGTCTCACTCGGTCACGCACCCATCATTCGTCTTGCCGCTGCGCGGCGATCCACCTTCTCTCGCAGGGGGAGGAGGAAGAGGCGCTACTAAGCTTTCACCAGCACCGCGCTGTCGAACTCGAGCACCTTGTCCGTCGAATCGAAAGCATCCGCGCGCAGTGCCAGCACCCGCCATCCCGGGCGCGACGAGATCGGGCGATGCGACAATGCCGTGCGCGTGAAGCTGACGGTTTCCCCGGCATAGACCGGTTTCAGCCATTTCAGGTTCTTGAAGCCGGGCGAGGGGCCGAATTCCGGCACCGGGCCGGGGCCGGTCCAGCCTTCGGTGTCCATGCGGGTTTGGAGGTTCAGCTTCATCCAGGTAGCGGCGGTGTGCCAGCCCGACGCGCAGAGGCCGCCGAGCACGCTGCTCCTGGCTGCTTCCTCGTCGACATGAAAGGGCTGCGGATCGTATTTCCGGGCGAAGGCCTTGATCGCCTCCGGCTCGAATGTATAGGAGCCGAGAGCGACGGTGACGCCGATGCCGAAGAACTCGTCGAGGGTCACGCCATGGCCTCACGGGTCTGGAACATACAAGTGTTC
This sequence comes from Mesorhizobium sp. PL10, assembly GCF_053714315.1. Classification (NCBI taxonomy): domain Bacteria; kingdom Pseudomonadati; phylum Pseudomonadota; class Alphaproteobacteria; order Hyphomicrobiales; family Phyllobacteriaceae; genus Mesorhizobium; species Mesorhizobium sp. PL10. Next base: position 134,496 of record NZ_JBSKBR010000016.1, read on the forward strand.
TCGAATTCGAAGACGCTTTCGCCGCGCTGGTTGAAAAGCTCGCTGCGCATGGTGATGAGGCCGATCTGCGGCCGCGATTTGGACACCCGCTTGGCAAGGACGGTGGTGCTGCCGCTCAAAATGTCGCCGGCCAGCACCGGCTTTTTCCATTTGACATAGTCGACGCCGGGCGCGCCTTGCGAGGTCGAGTCCAGCAGGAAGGCGTCGCACAGCATGCGCATGAACATGGCGCAGGTGTGCCAGCCCGAGGCCGCCAGTCCCCCGAGGATGCTGGCCTTGCCGGCCTCTTCGTCGAGATGCATCGGCTGGGCGTCGAATTCCTGCGCGAACTCGATGATCTCGGTCGCACTTACCAGCTTGGTGCCGAGGTCAAGCGACGCGCCTTCGGCGAAATCTTCATAGGCCCAGGTCTTTGCGGTCATGATCCTAATCCGGTTCAAGATTGAACGATCACCGACCTCCGGATGCCGTCCGGACGGCATTTGGTCAAGTGAATTCTGGTGAGCCAGATCTTGGTCAGAGCCAGCCGCGGCGGCGGAAATACCAGAAGGGCAGGATGGCCGACAGGATCATCATGCCGATGGCGAAGGGGTAGCCGAACTCCCATTTCAGCTCCGGGATGACATCGAAATTCATGCCGTAGATCGAGGCCACCAGCGTCGGCGGCAGGAAGATGACGGCGGCGACCGAGAAGATCTTGATGATGGCGTTCTGTTCGATCGAGATCATGCCCAGCGTGGCGTCGAGCAGGAACGAGATCTTCTGCGACAGGAAGGTGGCGTGGTCGGCGAGCGACAGCACGTCGCGCGACACGGTCTTGATGCGGGCGCGGATGTCCTTGCTCATCTTGATCTGGGTCGCGACATGGGCGAGGAAGCCGGTGAGGCGTTGCAGTGATATCAGGCTGTCGCGGATCGAGGAGGCGAGGTCCTCCTTGCGGCCAATGGCCTTGAGCAGCTCCTGGAAATCGCGGTTGCGTTTGTTCACCTTGGTCGAGCGCGCTTCGAAAATGTCGCGCGAGATCGTCTCGATGTCGCGGCCGGCGCGTTCGAGAATGTCGGCGAGGCGATCGACGATCGCCTCCAGCAAGCCGATCAGGATGGTGTTGCCGGTGGTACAGCCGGTCGCCACCTTCTCGGCGCGCAGCGGAAAGGTCTTGAACGCCTTCGGCTCATGGTAGCGGATGGTGACCAGTCTCGAGCCGGCAAGCACGAAGGTGACCGGCGACATCAGCGGATCGTCGATTTCGGTTTGCGCCGGTAGAGTTGCGGTCATGAAGTAGGCGCCGTCCTCGATATAGAGGCGGCTTGAAATCTCGATCTCCTCCATCTCCTCACGCGTCGGGATGGCGACGCCGAGCCAGGTCTCGATCGTGGCTTCTTCGTCCCTGGTCGGGTTGAGCAGGTCGGCCCAGACGACCTGATCGCCATTGGCCACGAGATCGTCGGCGAGGCGCAGTCGATCATTGTCGACGACGAAGGCCTTGATCATCGCCGCTCTCCGTTGGTTGGGGCAGGCGTGTCATGGACGACGCCTGTTTCAGGACTGTGACCGGCTGAACTACCGAGACAGGCGCAGCCGGATGATGTTTGCTGCGCTTAGACCCGGCGTCCGGCAAGGTCAAGCCGAGCCCACCTCACGGACATGGCACTCTTACGTGTTGAACTTGAACAGCAGCACGTCGCCGTCCTGGACGACATATTCCTTGCCTTCGTCGCGCGCCTTGCCGGCTTCCTTGGCCGCCACTTCGCCGCCCAGCGTGATGTAATCGTTAAAGGCGATGGTCTGGGCGCGGATGAAGCCGCGCTCGAAATCGGTGTGGATGACGCCGGCGGCAGCCGGGGCCTTGTCGCCCTTGTGGATGGTCCAGGCGCGCGTCTCCTTGGGCCCGGCGGTGAAATAGGTGATGAGGTGCAACAGATCGTAGCCGGCGCGGATGACCTTGTTCAGGCCAGGTTCGTCGAGCCCGAGTGAGGACAGGAACTCCATCTCTTCCTCGTCCGAGAGCTGGGCGACTTCTGCCTCGATCGCGGCCGAGATCACCACGGTGCCGGCGCCCTGCGCGGTGGCCATCTTCTCAACGGCCGCTGTGTGCTCGTTGCCGGTGGCCGCATCGGCTTCGGCGACATTGCAGACATAGAGAACGGGATGCGACGTCAACAGGTTCAGCCCCTGCAGGATGCGCAGATCTTCCGCTGAAATGCCCTTGAGCAGGATGCGGGTCGGCTTGCCGGCCTGCAGCAGCTCCAGTGCCGCCTCCATCATCGGCAGCACGGTGGTGGCTTCCTTGTCCTTCGAGCCGGCGCGCTTGCGGATCTGCACGATGCGGCGCTCGAGGCTGTCGAGGTCGGCGAGCATCAGCTCGGTCTCGACCGTCTCGGCGTCGGCGACGGGATCGATGCGGCCCTCGACATGGGTGATGTCGTCATCCTCGAAGCAGCGCAGCACGTGCACGATGGCGTCGACCTCGCGGATGTTGGCGAGGAACTGGTTGCCCAGCCCTTCGCCCTTGGAGGCGCCGCGCACCAGACCGGCAATGTCGACGAAGGAGATGCGGGTCGGAATGATTTCCTTCGACTTGGCGATTGCGGCGATCTTCTGCAGCCGCGGGTCTGGCACCGCGACCTCGCCGGTGTTCGGTTCGATGGTGCAGAACGGATAGTTGGCGGCCTGCGCCGCCGCCGTCCTGGTCAACGCGTTGAAAAGCGTCGACTTGCCGACGTTGGGCAAGCCAACGATGCCGCATTTGAAACCCATGTTCGTCCAGTCCTATCGGGAATTCGAAATTTGATCAGGGCTATGGGCGATAGGGGTGAGGAACGTCAAGCCCTGCGGTCCCGATAGCGTCGACGCTCAGTCCTTCTTGCCGAACAGCCTTTTCAGCATCGCAGCCATCGGGCCGCTTTCCGGCAGCTTGGCCGGCGCCTGCTGCGGCCGGGCCTGGCGGATGTGGCTTTGGGCTTTGGGGCCCTCAGCCTTCGGCGCCTTGGGTGGCGGGCGGTCGTCATCGCCGGTCGGGGTTAGCTTGTCGCGCAGAGCCAGCGTGATGCGGTTCATGAAGGAACTGTCGTCGCCCTTGGCCAGCAGCCCGGCATCGTCGGCGATGGTATCGAGCAGCACGTTCAGCCATTCGCGGTCGGCCTTGGCGAAGTCGCCGAGCACATGGCCGTGCACCATGTCCCTTACTCCGGGATGGCCGACACCGATGCGTACGCGGCGAAAATTCTTGCCGACATGCTGGTCGAGCGAGCGGATGCCGTTGTGGCCGCCGGCGCCGCCGCCGACCTTGACCCGCAATTTGCCGGCCGGCAGGTCGATCTCGTCATAAAAGACGGTGAGCGCCTCGGGGCCGATCTTGTAGAAGCGCAGGGCTTCGCCGACCGGCTGTCCCGACAGGTTCATGAAGGTCTGCGGCTTGATCAGCAGGATCTTTTCGCCGGCAATCGTGCCTTCGGCGATCAGGCCCTGGAACTTCTTCGACCAGGGCGAAAAGGAATGGCGGCGGGCGATAGCGTCCGCCGCCATGAAGCCGACATTGTGCCGGTTATGAGCGTATTTCGCGCCCGGATTGCCGAGGCCTGCAAAGACAAGCATCGTGCGCTCCGGACCCGAAAATTACTTCTCTTCGGCAGCCGGAGCCGCCGCTTCGGGGGCTGCCGCTTCCGCCGTCTCTTCCGTCTCCGGCTTCATCGCCGAGGAGCCGGCAATGGTCGCGATGGTGAAGTCGCGGTCGGAGATCACCGGCTTGACGCCGGCCGGCAGGGTCACCGCCGAGATGTGGATCGAATCGCCAATATCGGCGCCGGTGAGATCGACGGTGATGAATTCCGGGATCGCATTGGCCGGGCAGTGGAACTCGACTTCGTGACGCACGATGTTGAGCACGCCGCCGCGCTTGATGCCGGGCGACTTGTCTTCATTGATGAAGTGGACAGGCACGTCGACATTGACCTCGGTGTCCTTGCCGATGCGCAGGAAGTCGACATGCATCGGGAAGTCCTTGACCGGGTCGAGCTGAAAATCCTTGGGCAGAACCTGGATCTTCTGGCCGTCGACATCGATCGTGGCGATCGTGGTCAGAAACCCGCCGCCATGGATCTTGTAGAAGACGTCCTTGTAGCCGAGCGCAATCGCCAGGGGAGGCTGCTTGTCGCCGTAAATAACTGCAGGCACTTTACCGTTACGGCGAACTGCACGGGCGGACCCCTTACCGACCTGTTCGCGCGCTTCGGCCTTGAGCTCGTAAGTATCGTGGCTCATGGCATTTCCTTTCGCGTGTTATGGAGCGTTTGCGGCGGGCAATGTGCCTGGACCGTAAACGTCGAAAGCCGCCTGGCCTGGATATCCGAATGCCGGAAGCCGCATACGCGGACCTTTGTTCGGGATCACAAGGGAAGGCAGCCTTCCGCCGCGTTGCCTCCAAGGGTGTCTACGCGGGTGGCGGCTCTATAGCGGAAGGCGGCAGGGCGCGCAAGCCATGGCGGGCAAGGCCCAGGGCAATCGGGTGAGTTAACACGTGACATATGGCGCCAGTGCTGAATCTGTGAGTCCCC
>NZ_JBSKBR010000017.1:0-128570 GCF_053714315.1 Mesorhizobium sp. PL10
CAACCCGCCAGCATTCTCATCTTGATTGACGCAACGCTCGCACCTTCATTGTCGCGCCGCACCGAGCAGCCGGGCGTTGCCGCAGGCGCTGTAGAGCGCCAGATGGAAGGTCCGGTTCAGCACGCCCCAACGGGTGACATCGGGCTCAGCGTCGATGCGGGCGAGCACCTGCGCTGCCTCGTCGAGCTTTTCACTGCCAAGCACTGGGACAGACAGGTTGAGCGCCTGGCTTTCGAGCAGGTCGCGCAAGGCAAAGATCTCCCTGATCTCGGTGGCGTCCATGCAGGCGACATGCGCACCTTTGGTCGGGTGGATCTGGACGATGCCTTCGGCCTCGAGCTGGCGCAGCGCGTCGCGGATCGGCATGCGGCTGAAGCCGAAGCGCAGCGCAAGCTCGTCCTGGCGCAGCGCCGTGCCGTCCGCCAGGCTACCGTCGGCGATCGCCTCGCGCAGCACATTGGCGACCTGTTCGGCCACCGTCTGCGGCCGCTGCATTTCGGCAAATCCAACCATACGACCCCCTCCTGCCAGCTGCTTCAGCGGCTCCTGCCGCCAACGTCATGGGCGCTGCCTTCATCCGCCTGCCGGCGCTAGACGTTCGAAAGCCAGGGCTATTGGCTCCTCATCCGTACGCGTACACTCCGAGATTGACGGAGAGAAGCTGCCCCGGCGCTCGCTCCCAGTTCTTCAAAGGAAGGTAAACGCCGCCGACGACGACACCTTACACAACAAACATGAGCTTGCGCGAATATATCCAGGCTCGACGCCTCGTTGCAGCCGGCCCTTCGCGATCTGGTGCGCAACACCGATATGGCTGCGCGCATCGCGGCACCCACGCTGCGCATGCTGCCCGGTCTCGGCTCACCCCGGGTGACGGATGTCTATCCCGGCAACCGTCCGATGCTGTCGGACAGGCTGCCCGTCGCCGGCCGCACCGCTATCGAGGGGCTCTATGTGCATGGCGGGATGGGCTCTATGGGCATCAATACCGCCCCCGCCACAGCGCGCTGGTTGGCAGACGCCATGCTTTCGGGCGACGGCAATCCGAAGCAGACTTGGCTGAGGCCACAGCGATTTGCGGGATGGGAAGGATGAGGCTGGGCGACGTCGTCTCGATGTAGCCCGGCCATCATCGCGAAGAGGAAGCCAGCGTTGCGCCTTGGCCGATATGCTCGGCGCGCAGCTTCTTCTTCATCTGCTCGAGCGCCGCCTCGCCGCCCGCCGCCAGCTCCTCGGCGATCCTGGCCAGTTCGTTATCGGCGTTGCGGTATTTGCTGCCCCAGGCGCCGAGGGTCGCCAGCACCGGCAACAGATCGATGCCGGCTTCGGTCAGCCGATAGATCGCCTTGAGCTTGTGGGTGGGGTCGTCGCTTCTCGTGACGATGCCCTCATCCTGCAAGGTCTGCAGCCGCTCGGCCAGCGTGCGCGACGAGATGCCCTCGTCGGACAGCAAAAACTCCCGGAAGTGAGTCTTCCCCGCGAAAATCAGGTCGCGGACAATCAGCAGCGTCCAGCGGTCGCCAAGCAATTCGAGCGACAGGCTGATGGGGCAACCGGATCTTTCCCTGGTCGACATTTGTATGGTTCCATATCTAAATCACTTTACTATTGACATCATTTTTTCCTTGCGTCAATGATTTCAGAAGTAAACCATATCCACCGAGGCGCCGCGCCGATCGAATGAGGAGAGAGACGATGAGAAAGCTGATCCTGCAAATGCAGATATCGGTCGACGGTTTTGTCGGCGCTGCCGGCGACGACCACTGGCAGCTCTGGGAATGGGGCGACAACTGCCCGTGGGACGACGAATTGAAGCAGGATTTCAACGCCGTATTCGCCGGCATCGATACCATCGTGCTCAGCCGCAAAATGGCCGAAGAGGGTTACCTCACCCATTGGGGCAATGCGGCGAAGAAGTATCCGCGCGACGGCTTCTACGCCTTTGCGCAGCGCATCGTCGAGGCGCGCAAGGTGGTGCTGAGCGACAGGCTGCAGGCTTCGCGGTGGGATCGAACCACGCTTGCCAGCGGCGACCTGCCGCGCGAGGTCAAGGCGCTGAAAGCCGAGGGCGGCCGCGACATGGCGGTGTTCGGCGGTGCGGGCTTTGCCTCGGCGCTGATTGCGGCGGGACTGGTCGACGAATTCCAGCTGTTCATCAATCCGGCAGCGCTCGGCGACGGCGAGCGGATTTTCGACCAGGGCGGGTTCAGGAAACTGCGCCTCGTCGGCTCGAAAGCCTATGCCTGCGGCATGGTGGTCAACCGCTATGTACCAAGGTGAAACTATCTGGAGCCTGCGCCGATTGAACGATCGCGGCCGGCTCACCGGCATCTTCGTGTCTCAGTTGAGCGCCGCCAACACAGCGGGCCTCGCGGATGGCCCGCATGGCTTCCGGCTTGGTCACGGGATAGCTCAAGATGAAGCGCTCGACCGAAGGTCGGGGGTTAGCGGATCGGCACCAGCTTCGCCGCGTCGCGGATGGCGCGCGCGGCACCCGGATTGGTGACGGGATAGCCCGATATGAAACCCTCCACCGAGAAGCCGGGAAATTCCGTGCGCAGCCTGCCCGCGATTGCGGCGGCCTCGGGCCCCTCGCCCTCCCTTGCGTGGGCAAGCATCAGAAATATCAGCACGTGCGGAGAATCCGGCGTGCTCCGTCGCAGCGCGGCTATGGCTTCCCGGTGCCTGCCGGCCGCAAACAGGACGCGGCCCTGCATGCCGAAATACCAGGGCGGGGCAATCGGGTTGAGGCGCATGGCACGCTCGATAAGTGGGATCGCCTCGGCCGGATCGCCGGTGACCAGCGCCTTGCTGCCGGCAAGAAGCGCCAGCGTGTCGGCATGGTTGGAACCGCATTCGAAGGCGCGCCGGTGGGCGCTTTCGGCGGCTTCCAGGTCGCCGAGGCAACCCATGAGATCGCCGAAGCAATTATGCGCGCTGCTATCGGTCGGGTCGAGCCTCAGCGCGTTCTCTGCCGCCCAGCGCCATTTCCCGATCGAGGCGTTCAGATCGTCGCCGAACCCGTTGCATGCCTCAATCGAATAGGCGTAGGCGAGTTCGGTCCAGGCCCTGACCAAGGTCGGGTCAAGTTCGAGCGCGCGTGAAAACAGCCTGATGGCTTCCCGGTTGCCACTGCGGCTGAAGGTATTGTGCTGCTCGACACCCAGCAGATAGCAGTCGTAGGCGCGCAGGCTAGCCGGCGGCTTGCGGCGGATCGCATTGCGGCCGACCGTGGCGATCGTTCCGGAACAGCCGGCGAGCACGTTGATGACGCTTTCGGTCAGGCTATCCTGCAGCGCGAAGATGTCCTCCGCGGGCCGGTCGAAGCGTTCGCTCCACAGGCTGACGCCGGTTCGTGCGTCGGCAAGCTCCATCGTAAGCCGTACCCGCCGGGTGTCGGCGCGCAATTGACCAGACAGAATATAGGCAGCGCCCAACGCCTTGCCGTCGGCGACGAAATCGGCGGGCTTGCTGCCTAGCGACTTCATGGTGTGGAAGGCAATGACCGGCAGATCCGCATAGCGTGCGAGGTCGATGGTGATGTCCGACGACAAGCCGTCGGCAAAGCGGCGCCAGTGCTCGTCGGCACTCAGGCATTCGATTGGGAATATCGCAAGCACCGGCGAAGCTTCGGGCGGGGCCGGCGGCATGGCCGGCGCGGCTGCGATGGCGTTGATATGCATAGCGAGCGCGACCTTGCTGCGCACACCGAGCTTTTCATAGATCGCGGCGAGATGGGTGCGCACCGTGGACGGCGCGATGAACAGCGCCTCGCCGATCTCGCGATAGGTCAGCCCTGAGGCAAATCTTTCCGCCACCGCGCGCTCGCGGTCCGATAGCGCGTCAGGCGGTGGGGACGTCGCAATGCGATTCATGGGAAGCTCCCTGCCATCGGATCGGCACGGTTTTCAACTAAAGCCCCAGCAAAATACTACAAATGCAGGACCCCAAACACCGCATCTGACCGATGGCGCAATTCTTCGCCGAAGCTCAGGCTCCGAGGACGACCAGCAAATAGGCCATCCGCACCGAGGAGCCCTCCATGAAAACGATGTTGACCACCGTTTCCGAGCTTTACGATTCAATCCAGTTGGACCTGCGCGACACGCCGGCTTCGTCCGGCGACCATGCCGATCGCCGGCCCGGTCTGATCAGTCTGCTCAAGACGTGGGGCGAGCGCGCCCGCTTCCGCGAGGAACTGGCGATCATAGCGAGGGACATACCGGAGCTGATCGACGATATCGGGCTGACCATGAAGCAGGCAGAGGCCGAAATCGCCAAGCCGTTCTGGCGGCGGTAGGCGTCGGCGCCGAGGCGGTCGACATACGGCGAAAATCGCTTTCGGCAGCCGTGTGAGGGCGCGCTAAAAACCAATCACCACCGAAGCAGCGCTGCGCTTCGCCGGCCCGTGAAACACGGCTTCGATGTTATTGCCATCGGGGTCGAGCAGAAAGGCTGCGTAGTAGCCGGGATGGTAGGGCCGCTCGCCTGGCGCACCGTTATCGGCGCCGCCGGCATCCAGGCCCGCTTTGTAGAACGCGTCGACCATGGCGCTGTCCCTGGCCTGGAAGGCCAGGTGATTGCGCCCGGTCAGTTGTCCCCTCGCTGCCCGGCTGTCGAGACTGGAGATGAACAATTCGTCGGCCCAGAAATAGTCCTCGGCCTCGCCGCCAATCGGAATGCCGAGCACCTTGAACACCGCTTCATAGAAGCGCCGGCTGGCTTTGAGATCCCTGACCACCAGCTGGATGTGGTCGATGAGGCGGCCGCGATGCAGCTCCATGAGCGATATCTCCCGTCACGAGACCACGAAGCTAGCGCCGCAGATCAGCTCGTCAATTCGGAAGGGAATTTTTGGCGCTTGCGCCGCCTGCCTTCGCCATGTCCGGATGGACTTCCGCGCAGACTGGATAAAAAATGCAACCGGATTGTCGGATTCGATGTCGGACCAACGTCCTTCGGACGCAAGCGGCGCAACGGAGCTGGAAAAAAGTCGCGCCGCATCGAACCGATTTCGGGAGAAGACCATGAACAATTCCTACCGTTGGGTGATCGTCGCGGCCGGCGCGCTGATGACCTGTGTGGCGCTCGGCGCGATGTTTTCGCTGGCAATCTTTCTCGAGCCGATGGCGCTCGACACCAACTGGTCGCGCACCGGCATTTCCACTGCCATGACGCTGAACTTCCTGGTGATGGGCGCTGGCGGTTTCGCCTGGGGCGCGGTCTATGACCGCGTCGGCGCCCGTCCCGTCGTCCTCGCCGGCGCGGTGCTGCTCGGCCTGTCGCTGGTGGTGGCGAGCCGCGCCAATTCGCTGCTTGTCTTCCAGCTGAGCTACGGTGTGATCGTCGGGCTGGCGGCCAGCGCTTTCTTCGCACCGATGATCGCGCTGACCACCGCCTGGTTCGACACCCACCGCAGCCTTGCCGTGTCGCTGGTCTCGGCCGGCATGGGCGTGGCGCCGATGACCATCTCGCCCTTCGCGCGCTGGCTGATCACCGCCTATGACTGGCGTACCGCCATGTTTGACATCGGCATCATGGCCTGGGTGCTGTTGCTGCCCGCCGTCTTGCTGGTGCGCCAGCCGCAGGTGGCGGCCGCGGCAGCGGATGGCGGTGCGCCCGCGCCTGTCGCGGACGATCCCGGCTTTAGCGTCGGCCAGGCGCTGCGCTCGCCGCAATTCCTGGTGCTGGGGATGACTTTCTTCGCCTGCTGCGCGGCGCATTCGGGGCCGATCTTCCACATGGTGAGCTATGCCATGTCCTGCGGCGTGGCGCCGATGGCCGCGGTGTCGATCTACAGCGTCGAGGGCCTTGCCGGCCTTGGCGGCCGCGTGCTCTACGGCGTGCTCGGCGACAGGCTGGGCGCCAAGCCGGTTCTGATCGTGGGCCTCGTCATCCAAGCCGTGGTGATCGCCGCCTATCTCGCCGTCGGCAACCTCGAGCAGTTCTATCTCTTGGCCATCATCTTCGGCGCCACCTATGGCGGCGTCATGCCGCTCTATGCGGTGCTTGCCCGCGACTATTTCGGGCCACGCATCATCGGGACGGTGCTTGGCGCCGCGACCCTGTTGTCCAGCCTCGGCATGTCGTTCGGGCCGCTCGCCGGCGGCATGATCTTCGACGCCTATGCCAGCTATTCCTGGCTGTTCATCGGCTCGGCACTGATTGGCCTGGGCGCGGCCGGCATCGCCATTGCCTTCCCGCCGCAGCCCAGCCGGGAACGGCTGCAGGCGGCTTGAAATCCCTGGTTCCCGCCCCGGCAGCGCGGAAATCTGTTTGCCCCATGCATGCGATTGTGAAAGGCTTCTGGCCGAAAATACCGCACGCCGGCCATGTCGGCGTGCGAGCCTAGCCAAGTCTGTTCACGGAGGCAGTTGCAGTGGGCCTGGAAGCCGAGGACGCGAGAGGCTGGTCGACCCTGTTGGGTGCGGCGGAGAAAGGCGACATCGAGACCCTCCGCGCCGAGCTGCTGGCCGGGGCTGACATCAATCAGACCGATGAGGGCGGCTGGTCGGCGTTGCATCTGGCGGCCCACAACGCCCGGGGCCCGGTGCTCGAAGCGCTGATTTCGCATCCGCTGATCGACGTGAATTCCAGGAACAAGTGGAAGAGCACGCCGCTCAGCCTCGCCGCGGCCAAGGGACACCACGCAGCCGTAACGGCGCTGGTCAAGCATCCCGACATCGATATCGACGCACGCGCCGACTATTATGGCCGGACGGCGCTGATCGAGGCGGCAAGGACCGGGCATCTGGATATCGTCAAGCTGCTCGTCGAACACGGCTCCGACGTCAATGCGGCCGACAAGACCGGCCGCAACAGCGCGCTCATCGAGGCGATCAAGGGGCGCCACGATCAGGTTGTGCAATATCTGCTGGAGACGAGGAAAGTGAACTTCCTCAACAAGGACATGCGGCTCAATGCCTTGATCTGGGCCGGCAGCACCCGCAATGGCGAGCTTATCGAGAAGCTGGAAGCAGCGATCCACGCTTTCTTCGAAGGCAAGTAAGCGCGGCAGAGCGCTCCGCCACATTTCTCCCAGCACGATAGATCACGGCCTAGAGCTTTTCACCGTTTCACGGAAACGGTGAACCGCTCTATCTCTTTGTTTTTAAGCAATTCCGGACGGAAAACCGCACGCACTTTTCCCGGAATTGCTCTAGGTCGGCGACAAAGCGATCCCTTCGACAGCCAGGATGCGTGTCCTGGCGCTGCGAAAGCGGATCTCCTTCAAACGCTCGTATTCCGGTGAATCATACCAGGCCGAAAGCGATGCCATGTCGGGAAATTCGATGATGACGAGTCGGTGCGGGTGCCAGTCGCCCTCGAACACCTTGGTCGCGCCGCCGCGCGCAAGATAGCGGCCGCCGTAGCGCTCCTCGGTGGCCGGAACCTCACGCCGGTATTGATCGAATACGGCCGCGTCGGTGACATCGACATCGGCAATCAGATAGGCCGCCATCGGCATTCTCCCCTCTCAAATCGTCTTCCACATCTTCAGGATCGGAACCGGCGTGCCGCCGCTGTCCTCGAAGACCTTTTCGCCCGGCTGATAGCCGCAGGCCCGATAGAGCGGCTCCCCGGCCATGGTCGCCCCGAGCTCGACGCGGCGAAAGCCTTCCTCCCTTGCCGCGCTCTCGCAAATGGCGAGGATCAGTCGGCCAACGCCACGCCGAACGAAATCGGGATGCGTATACATCGCCCTGACTCGCGCCGCGTCCTTGGCAGGATCGAGCAATGCCGCATTGCGTCCGTGCGACTGATCGCCACCATATAGCGTCGCGCGCCGGCTCCAGCCGCCGCAACCAGCAAGAGCCCCACTGCAGGTCACGACAAAATAGGTTCCATCATCGATAAGCTGCGTGTCCAGGCCCATGATCGTACGGCTGGATTCGATCTGGGCGTCGTCGAGGAAGGGTTTCTGCAGCTCGGCAATCGCCAGCGCCATCAGCGCCGAAATTCCCGCGATGTCGTCGCGTGTCGCTGTCCGGTACTGCAACTTCTGGCCAACCATCAGGGCAATCCCAAGGCCCGTAGACAATGGCGATATTATATTAGAATTGCTTATACTGAAGCTGAATTCGGAAGACGGAGCTGCCAGAATATGGGTTCCCGCCCTATGGAAGTGGGGTAGGATCCCGGCCTCCAACGCCGACCTCCACCGTCCTTGCGACCACCCAGCGGTGCTTGCCGATCTTGCGGGCGCGCTGAAAACCTTGGCGTTCAAACATCGCCAGCGTGCCATTGTGCAGGAAGGCTCCAGCGACCGAGCGGCCTTCCGCATCCTCGGGATAGCTTTCCACCGTGCCGCCGCCGAGGCAGGCGATCTCGGCGAGCGCGCCTGCCAGCGCCGCTGCTGCGACACCCTTGCCGCGATAGGCCTTGTCGGAGAAGAAGCAGGTGATGCGCCAGTCCGGCAGGCGCGTCAGCCCTTCCTCATAGGCGCGCCGGTGCTTTATGCGCGGCAGCTCCTGCGTCGGGCCGAACTGGCACCAGCCGACACAGGCTGCGCCGTCGAAAACGAGGGCCGCATGTGCATGGCCCTCGCGGACCCGGGCCTCCTTCTCGGCGCGGTTCCCGGCAGCGCCGACGCCTTTGGCGTGGAAGGCCATGCACCAGCAGCCGCCCCAGACGCCATTGTGCCGCTCGACCAGCGTGGCGAATTGCGACCATGTGGTCTGGTCGAGGGGTTTTGCGCTGAAGCTCATCGTGACCTCCTTGGCTTGTCAACCGGTGCCGGAACGCAGCGCCTCGCGGGCGGCGTCGTCGCGGGGCAGCCGTTCGTCGGAGATCAGCACCACCGGGCAGCGGCAGCGTTGCAGCACGCTGCTGGTCGTCTCGCCGAACAGCAATTCCTCGCCAGGCCGTCGCGCCACGCCCATGACGATCATCGCCACCCCCCTGCCGGCCTGGCGGGCAATGGCATCGGCGGCGGCGGCCCTGCTGCGGATGGCAGTCTCGATCTCGACGCCGTAGCGGTCGGCAAGCGCAACGATGTCCTTCAGCACCGCCTCCCTGCGGCGATGCGAGACGGTGTCGCGCGGCTCGTCGCGGCCGACCCGCGCAACATAGAGCATCTTGACCGGCGCGCCGGTGACGGCGGCAATGGCAAGCGCCAGCTCGGCGCCACGGCGGGCGACCGACGTGCCGTTGACCGGCACCAGGATCCGGCCGGCCTCGGGTCCGAGCCTCGGCATCTGCCGGCCGGCGGCAGCGGGCTTCAGCACCAGGCAGAGCGGGCCGTCGAAGGCGCCGGCGATCTCGTCGAGGCGGCGGGTGAAGCCGCCCTTGGCGGTAAGCGCGCGACCGAGCCCGACAATCAGCATGCCGTAGCCCTTGCGCGCCTCCCTCGCCACGGTCTCGGCCGATACATGCCTGCCGTGCCTGCGGGTGACGGGAGCACTGGCGGCGGGCTGCTGGTCGGCCTCCTTCGCCGCCTCGCGGTTGTGCTCGGCCCCCTTCTCGATCTCCTCCAGCTTCGGTTCCACTCCCGGCTCGGCCTCGTTCTCGCCGCCGGCATGCAGCACTGTCATCGGCTTGCCGGCGCCGATCACGCCGGCCATGTAGGCGGCGAAGCGGCCGACGACGCCTTCGTCGGCCACCACCAGCAGCCGCTCCAGATTGGCGACGAAGCCGCGCTGGTCGACCTCCTCGCGCTCCAGCCGCTTCTTTTCGGCCTCGCCGAGTGTCAGGCGACCAAGTGCCCAGCGCAGCGTCGGCGGCATCGCTAGCGTGGTGATGACGGCCATGGTGACGATCATGGTGAAGAGGTTGTGCGAAAGCACGCCGATCGAAAGGCCGATCGAGGCGACGATGACCTCGGTCGAGCCGCGCGCGTTCATGCCGCAGCCGACCGCGATCCCCTCGCGGCGGCTCATGCCGGCCAACTCCGCGCCGGTGAAGGCGCCGGCGAACTTGCCGAAGCTGGCGATGGCAACCAGCGCCACGGTGAGCAGCGCAAGCTGCGGATCAAGGAGCACGGTGAGGTCCGCCGAGAGACCAGCGACACCGAAGAACACCGGCATGAACAGCGCCGTGATGACGCCGCGCAGCTGGCCCTCGATGTGACGCGACAGGATCGGCGACTCGCCCACAAGGATACCGGCAACGAAGGCACCGAGCACGGTGTGGACGCCGATCAGGTCGGTGATCAAGGCCATCATCCCCATGATGGCGAGGATGACGGTGACGACGGCATATTCGCTGCTGAAACTGTCGTTGGTCCAGCGGATGGCGTCGAAGACGATGCGGCGGCCGAGGGTGAAGGAAAAGGCCATGAAGGCGGCAACGCCCGCAAGCGTGAAGGCAAGGCTGCCGAGGTCGATCCGGCCCTTGGTCGCGATGCCGATTGTGATGGCGATGATCACCCAGCCGATCGTGTCCTCGATGATCGCCGAGGAGACGATGATCTGGCCGAGGTCGCGGCGCATGAAGTTCATCTCGCGCACCACCATTGCGACGATCTTGACCGAGGAGATCGACAGCGCGGTGCCGAGGAAGAGCCCGGCGACGACGCGCTCGCTGCCCTCGGGGAGCAGCGACGCCGGCATGGCCTGCGCCGCCGCGAAGCCGAGCACGAAGGGAATCGCGACGCCGGCGGCGGAGATGGAGAAGCAGGCGCGGCCGACCCTGCGCACCAGTCTGAGGTCGGTCTCCATGCCTGTGAGCAGGAGCAGCATCAGCACGCCGAGCTGGGCGATGGCGTTGATCATGGTCTTTTGCGAGGCGTCGCCGGAGAAAACCAGACGCTCCGCCTCAGGCCAAAGCCAGCCGAGCAGCGAGGGTCCGAGCAGGATGCCGCCGATGAGCTGACCCATGACGGCCGGTTGGCCGATGCGTTCGAGCAGCTCGCCGATGCCGCGCCCGACGACCAGCAGCAGGATGATTTCCAGAACGAAAATGCCTTCGCTGGACATGCCGGTCTTTTCAGCCGGCAAGGCTGCGCCCGGGGTGAGCAACAGGGTCGCCGCCGCGATCGCGACAAGCCAGCGCCATTTGTGCGGGAACGATAAAGACATGCACCCCTCATTCTGCCGGAAATAACGGTTGCATGCGACATCGGTTGCACGGGCGCCGCTCCTATCCAGCACGCCCCGCCCAGCGTCAGGACAATTCGATTCAAATGCGGCTGTGGATGTTTGCTTTCGGGTAAAGCGAGTCGCACATGTTCGGCGCACGGCGGGCAACAAGGAGAAGCTCATGAAAAGCGACTTTGCCGCCGCCCGGCTGCATCTGGAGCGGGCCTGCCACTATCTGCGCGGCGACGGCGAAACGAGCAGCGAGGCCCTTGCGGCGCTCGACCTGTTGATCGAGATGATCGTTGCGGCCCAGTACACACCGCCGGCGGCGGAGGTGTTGGATTTTCCACGGTCGGCAAGGCTGCGGTAGTCCCACGAAGAGGCCGCTTCGGGTAGGAGCGGCCTCGGCATGCCATCGGCCGACGAGCCGGCAATCGCCCGTCTTTGATCGCGTTCGACGGGACAAGGTTCGGGGTCGCCGTCATGCGCATTAGAAGCCAGATCATCCTCAGCATGGTGAGCGCCGCAGCCTTGATCGGGCTGGTTGGCGGCGTTGCCATCTTCACGCAGATCGCCGCGACCAAATATCTTGGACTGACCGAAGCGACCAACGTCGCGCGCGAACTGGCCGACACCATCGTCTTCAAGCCGTCCGACGAGACGCCTTCGCTGTTCGAACGGCCTGAGGTGCTCAAGCAATTCATGGAGCACCAGCATCGCCGCATCCGTCGGGATTTCCTGGTCCTCGACCGCAACAAGAACGTCGTTGCCAATGCCGCCGACGAAGAGCACAAGATCGGCGAAAAATTCCAACACGATCCCGGCAATGAAATCGGCCAGACGCTGGAGCAGCTGGTATCGGCCGCCGCCAAAGCGAGTGTGGACATCAAGGGCTGAATGCTGCCCTGGCTGTCCGAATTGCAATCAGCGCAGCCGATATACCCTCTCTCGCCGTCACGCGTGGCCATCAGCGCCATTGGAGGCGTGCCAGGCTGGCGAATGACGCTCGGCAATTCGGAAATCGCCTTCCTCGAAACATCCGGCCTTCAGCCATGTGGTCGACGGTCCGCTCCGGTAGCGGCTGTCGGCGCGCTTCGAGATGATGCCCTCAAGCCCGATCTTGTCGATGGTGCGGAGGATCGCCAGTGCATCGGCGTCGAAATGCTCGCTGTACCGGATCTTGCCGGCGCCAGGCTCAACCAGTTGCCACAGCGCCTGCTTGCGCTGCAGCAGGCGCAAGGGAGCAAGATTGCGTCCATCGAGATGGAGGATGTCGAACGCCACGAACATCAGCCGGCTCGGCTCATTCCAGATCGCGGCTTCCAGCGCAGGGCAATCGGAGGCGCCCTGCTCGCCGGCTACAATGACCTCGCCGTCGAGAATGGCAGCCTTGCATGGCAGCTCGACTGCTAGCGCGATGGGCCAGTATTTTGCGGTCCAGTCATGGCCGTTCTTGCTGAAAAGACGCACGCCGCCTTGATCGATGATGAGCTGCGTCCGATAGCCGTCGAACTTGACCTCGTGAACCCATCTCTCATCATCGGGCGGTTGCTCGACCAGAGTCGGGATCTGCGGCGGAATGAACTCCAGCCGGCCGCCGCTGACCTTGCCACGCTTACTCAATAACGGACACCTTTGATAGCGTAGCGGGAGGCGTTGTCGGCACAGGCAGCGACACCCCAGCTATCTGGACGCCTGCCGCCTGTGCCGAGCCCCCGCCAGACCCATATTGGGAGCATCTACCGACGAGGCCGGAATGTCGTTAGCTTCGCATCCTAATACTTGTCCTGGCGTACATATCTCGCTCGGCGCGGCGCTGTTGCGCCGTCCCCCACCTTGGCCTGTGCTATCCAGAATTGTCGCAGCCTACGCAGTCCTTTGACTTCGGACGACTAGGTCAGTCCATCAAAAGCACCACAGCGGGATGCAGCTTTTTCAGGTTCGGCAATGATTTCGATTGCCAGGGTATGTCGGGCGTTCCACGCACGACAAGTCGAACATCGGGATGCTTGCGCACCTCGATGGTGAATTTCGCCAGCAGGTTGATGCCGGAAGAGTTGAGAAAGTGAAGGTCCTTCAGATTGAGTGTAATGGAAGCGGGATTTGAGGCAAGAACACTGGTCGCCAAGGCCGTGATGGGCGCACCGGCCTCGGAGCTGGCAAGCCGCATTGCGCCGTCGAAGAAAATATCGCTTCCTTCGTTCCACACGCGGTAGTCGTCTGTCTTGATTTCCATGGCCTGGCTTCGCTTCTTCTAGTTGCGCGTTTGCGAGATCGGAATGGAGGCATAGGTTTCCAGGCAAATCCGATCGCCCTCGTCGGCGGAGCTGAATATCCAGGCCAGGCGTGCGCCATAGTCGCTCATCAACGTCAGCAATCCGAGTCCGGAGCGTGACACGTCGGGGCTCGCTGCATTCTCTTCAATTCGCTGTATCAGCAGGTCTCTGGGGTCGCCAACCGTGATGTCCGCCAGGAGGTTCTTGAACTCGGATGCGTTTTCACCATCGACGTCATTCGAGACCTTGAGCTTGAAGCACTCCGAATCCATCGACGCCTCGATCACGATCTCACCTGGTGCGCGAAATTTGACGGCGTTCTCGATGAGCTCGTTGACCAGATATCCTATGCTGTGCCGCACTTCGAGGTAGTCATTGCGGGACGACCGGAAGCGCAACGCGAAAAGATCGGCGATGAAGTCCGAGGTCGTGGCACAATGACGCCAACTCAAGTCGAGAGGTCCGTCGAACAGCCGCACGCGACTGACGCTCTCCTTCATCCCGATCGCAATGTCAGGGGTCCCGAACAACGTTGTCATTGCTATGTGTGCCTTATGATCACGAGGGTGATGTCGTCATGGATCTTCTGGACTCCGATATGGGCCATCAGATCCTCGATGATCCCGGTCTTGATGTCCTCGGCGCTGCCGCCTCGACGTTTTCTTGCGCTCTGGCAGAGGCGCTCGAACCCGAATAGTCTTTTGTCCTGATCCTCCGCCTCGGTCACTCCGTCGGTGTGCAGAACGATCACGTCGCCACTCTCGAACAGGATGTCACGCGTGTCGATGAACTTCGAGATGTCATTCTCCAGGCCAACCGGCATACCCAGGTCAAGCGTATCGATGCGTTCGACTTCCCCGTCCGCACGCACGACGAGAACGTCCTCATGCTGGCCGGATAGCGTTACCCGCTCATCCTCGAAGTCAAGAAAGGCCAGCGAGAGATGCTTGCCGGTGTTCGTCCGCTCGATGTTCTTGTAGATCGCTCTGTTCAGCCGGTCCAGAAACTGATGCGGATCCCCCTCGTTGGTCTCCTGCAAGGCGCGTGCAACGGATTGGACCATCAGCATCAGCACGCCGCTCTCGAGACCATGACCGGTCACGTCGCCGATGCCGATCTTGACCCGTGACCCGTTCTGCAGGACGTCGTAGTAGTCACCGCCGACCTCGTCGGCCGGCCGCATGTAGGCTGCGATCTCCAGCCCCGGAATCGCTTCGAGTTCGAATGGTCTCGGCAGGACCATCAAC
Organism: Mesorhizobium sp. PL10; assembly: GCF_053714315.1. Lineage (NCBI taxonomy): Bacteria > Pseudomonadati > Pseudomonadota > Alphaproteobacteria > Hyphomicrobiales > Phyllobacteriaceae > Mesorhizobium > Mesorhizobium sp. PL10. The sequence goes on from NZ_JBSKBR010000017.1 coordinate 14,542, forward strand.
TGGATCTGCCTGGCAACCGCCAGCTCGGCGCCGAGGCGGACGTTCTCGTCCTGCAGCTTTTCGTTGAGAGCGGAAATCTCCTGATTGGCGTCGCCGAGCTCCCTGGTTCGTTCGTCGACGAGTTGCTCGAGGTTTTCCGTGTGGAAGCTGATCTGCTCGGCCATGCGGTTGAAAGCGATGCCAGCGGCTCCAACCTCGTCGCGCGTCGGAATGCTGACCCGGACTGAATAGTCCTTGGACTGGAGCCGCTGGGCGGCGCTGGCAAGTGCCCTGAGGCCCGCGGTGATCCGCTTCGAAATTCCGAGCACGGCCGCGAAAACAATCAGAAGCGAAACGATGATCGCACCGATCTGAAAGAGCAGGATACGATTGGTTGCGCGCGAAATACTCCGCTGCGCGGCGAATAGGGACGCATAGATCTCCCGCTCGGGAACGACGATCCCTACCGACATCGTTTCGGACTTGATCGGCCCCGAACTCCACAGATTGGTCGGCTTCAGTCGCTTGAGGACAACGATGTAGGGTACGCGTTCGCCCTTGTTGTCGAGCATGATATGCTGAATGACACCGTCATTGTTCTGGCCGAGGGGCAGCGACGCGATAGCCGGCTGCGTACTTCCCCGCAGGGACCGCTCCAGGCCGGTGACGCCCTGCGTGCCCGCGTCGCTTGATGAAGTCAGGCCGATGATCGCCTGGCCCGACGGATTGATCGCCACCACATTGCCAGTCGACATGGTGAGGAAGCCGAATCCGGTTTCTGCAATCTTCACCCTTTCGACGACTTCCGCGAGCTGATCGAGAGTGATGTCTGCCCCGGCCGTACCGGCGATACCGGTGCGATCGCGCGCCCACAGCGGGTGGAAAAAGCTGACGATCAGCTTTCCCGTGATTGCATCGGTGTAAGGCGCTGTCTGGGTGATATCGTCGGCGACCGGACGCGAGGCTGGATCCCTGGCCCATTGCTGCCATGAACCATAGATTCCCGGAAAGAAGAACTCCCAGAACTCCGCCTTGTTGTGGCCCGGATAGAGCTTGTCGAAGGTCTGTGCCTGGTCCGTATACGGCACTGTCCTGAAGATCGGCCGTTCTTTTGGACCAATATAGTACATTTGCAGTTTGGACGACCCGCTGGCCATGAGAGTCGGCGCGACGAGATCGATGACGGTACTGTCTTCTATCTCCTTCTGAACGCCCGGCAGCGGTGTGTGGTCGGCGCCCAGTAGATAGCCCCAGACACTGACCACGGAAGGCGCGCCCGGCAGGTTCTGCGCCCAATCGCCCTGCGCGTCGTAGACGACCTTCACGGAGCCGGGCGCTTGATGCGAAAGCGTCGCTCCGACCTCTTGCTGCCTCATCGGATCGTTGATCTGGGCTTGCAGCACGCCGGCCAGCGCCTTGACGTCGCCGTGAACCCGATCGAGCAGCAGGTCGACGCTCAACGCCGTCGATTCGGCATAGGAACGAATGTATTCCTGGTTTGCGGTCGTCAGGCCCTCACCGACTTCCGATGTGGCGTCGCGCGACAGCTTCTGAACGTTCCAAAGCGCCAGGCCACCGCTCAGCAGGAGGTCGAATAGGACGGCGCCGCCAACGACCAACACGAATTTCGCTCGAAAGGAGCGCAGGCCAAAGCGCGGTGTAGTCCCATTGTCGGCTTTCATTGCGGCCGTCGCCCCGATGCGGCCCAGATCGGCCAACCCGCATAACCCTTGGGGTGGAGCGCAGCGAAAATGTGGTCCTCGAAGCCCTGCCGGAACCGTGCGACGAACTCAGGTCCATCGCCGCGTCTGGTCGCCATCTCGCCCGCATAGACATCCGCCCAGGCCGCAATGACATCGGCGAAATCCTGCGGATCGCCGTCCAGGCTAGTGACCATGAAGGTCTCCACACGGATATCTTCGAATCCGGCTTCCATCAGGTATCGCCGGCTCTTGGGCCCAAGCTCGACGTCCATCTCGAAGTGCCCGAACAGCTTCGCCACCTCATTGTAGGTCCAACGGATGCTTTCGGCGCGCGGCTCGCCAAGGCAATGCGAATTCTTTTCATTGGTGATGTAGACCCGCCCGCCCGGCTTGCATATGCGGTAGAGTTCCTTGAGGATGAGTTCAGGCCGATTGAAGATCTGAAGGGAATGCCGGCAGGTCACCAGGTCGAACTGCGCTTCGTCGAGCAGCATCTCCGACGCATCGCCATAGGTATATTCGATGCCCCGGATATCGAACTCCCGCATCACCTGTCGAGCATAGTTCAGGCTCGATATGGAGTGGTCGAGCGCGACGATCCGTGATGGCTGGAACTCCTTCTGCACGAGCACGGCGAAATCGCCGATCCCGCAACAGATGTCGGCCATGACGATCCCCTGCCTCATGCCGTGTCGCGGCAAGATTGCGCGCTCGTGGCGCCAGGTCATCTTCGTCTGTGAACGCAGGATCGGTACGAACCCGCCTTCCTCGAGGAAGCCCTGTCCCGGATAGAATTCGCTGTCATACTCCTCGACACTGATGTTCGGCTCGATACCGCTCAAGCGACCGAATTTTCGCGAGGTCCATCCGACGACGCTTGACGTGATGACGACGAATTTGAGATCGGGCCGAGCGCGGCAGGCGTCGATGATGATCCTCGAAAAAGCGTGAAACGCGGCGTTGTTCATCTGCGTCAGTCGTCTGACATTGACGTAAAGGACGCCGCGCACACGGCCGATCGCATCGCGGAGCAATGCTATGCTGGGCCCAAGCTCATCGATCGCCTGAGGCCGGACCACCCCGGATATGGAGAACTCCTGGTTGTTGGCGTCGTATTGCGCCTTGAAGCGTGGGAGAAGGTCGTAAGGGTTCAATGTTGCAGGCCCTCAAGCGGAAGATCCACGACAAGCTTGATTGCATCACCATCGGCTTCCTCGACCCTGAGTGTGGCGTTGTACTCGACGGCCAGTTCCAGGAGCACGACGTCCCGGCTGGCCGAGAGGTCGCCAGACACCGAATTGAGGTATCGCTCCCTGGCCTCCGTTCCTGCGACGTGTGACACGGCTTCTTCGTAGAATTGGCGCTCCTCTGGCACGCATGGGAGTGTCAGCTCGATCCTGTCCGTCGCGCCGTGACGGGACACCCTGCATGCCAGTTCACCACCGGCATGGCGCGTACGAAAGGCGACTTCCAGCAATTCATTGAGGGCAGAGGAAAAGAGATTTGAATGCCGAACCGAGTCTGATCTGTTTTGACTGATCATCCGGGCCAGGTATGTCGAGACATAATCGCAGTGTCTCCAGGCGGAGACGAAAGCTTTGATGTCCATGTCGATCTGGATCATGGGCGCAAAAGTCGGCTCGCCAGCCAGGTCATGATGAACAGGTCCCATCGGCATCCTCCCCTTGTTCCATCAGCATTGAATCCTCGAGAGGTGATGGCCTCCGCGAGGACAAGGTTCACCGCGCACCTGATGAGTCAGTCTCGCACCGACTCGAAAAATTGCGCGGTATCTGCCTTGATCGTTCTACAAATCTCCACTTCACCGTTAACAAAAGGTGCAAGGCGCTAGAGCGCCCGATTTGATCCCTCCATCGCCCGTACCACTCTCAGCGGGGACCGCTTGATGAAATCGCTGATCGCGTCGACGCCAAGTGGCCGCCCCAGGAAATTACCTTGCAGACAATCGCAATTTTCCTTGATCAGCCACCTTGCCTGTGCCGACGTCTCGACCCCCTCGGCAGTGACATTTATTCCCAGGCCGTGTGCCAGATTCATGATTGATCGCACGATCGTTTGGCTTTTGAGATCGGTCTCCAGGTCCGCAATAAAGTACTGATCGATCTTCAAGGTATCGAAGGGAAAATTCTTAAGGTAGCTTAACGATGAGTAGTATGTTCCGAAATCGTCCAGAGAAATTCGTATTCCCAAGACGTTCAGAGTATTCAAGGTGTCGATATTGTCGATCGTCTTCTCAAGCAGGACCGTCTCGGTTATCTCAAATTCAAGTCTGTCGGCTTCGATTCCGACTGCGTCGATGATCTGAGCGACGGTGTCTGTCAGCGAACCGCTAAGGAACTGAGCTGGTGACAGGTTCACTGCGACGGTCAGCGAGGAAGGCCACATCAATGCCTGGCGACAGGCTTCCTCGAGCACCCATCGTCCAATGTCGTCCATCAGACCGTCGGCCTCGGCGATCGGTATGAACACGTTGGGCGGAATGATTCCGACCTCCGGGTGCCGCCACCGCAGCAGCGCTTCGAAACCGATCACTGAGGAGGGAGGCCGAATGAGCGGCTGATACTCCAGATAAAGTTCGCCCCGCTCCAGCGCGGTTCGAAGGCTGCGTCTCAGATTCTCGCGTTGCTCGAGCAAGAGCAGCATCGAGCGGTTGAATGTTCGAGCGCAGCCGCGTCCGTCTGTCTTGGCCGCGTAAAGAGCAATGTCGGCGGCTTTCATCAACTGTTCGCCATCGGTCCCGTGCTCCGGCCCGAAAGCAATTCCGATACTCGAGCCGACGAAGACAGGAATGCCGTTGATGACGAACGGGCTCTTGAAAGCGTCGACCAGCGATCCAGCGAGGCGCTCAGCCTCTGCGGGCTGCTCCTTTCCCAATTGAATGACAGCGAACTCATCCCCGGCATACCGGTATGCGGATTCGCCGTCCTGTAGGGCGTCGCGGATACGACCCGCCGCGAGTTGAAGAAGAGTGTCGCCTGCGCCATGGCCGAGCGTGTCGTTGACCGCTTTGAAATCGTCAAGGTCGATTTGCAGAAGGGCGGCTTTCGGCTCTGATCCGCTGAGGGCGGCCATGGCCAGCTGCAGCCGATCGCCGAATCGCCGGCGATTCTGCAGTCCGGTCAGCACGTCGTGTGTCGCTTGATGGAGCAGAGTTACATGCTCTTGCTCCTCTACCACGCTCCGCCCTTCGCGCCCCCTTGATTCGATGATTCCCACGCCATTTGCAGTGGCGAAGACGAAAGCGGACCGTGGCGATTCATCCGATGATCGCGGCAAATCAATGCTTGCGGGTGAGCCGCCATGGAACACACGAAGAAATTCGTCACGATACTTCGCATCGAGGAAGCTCGGGTAAATCTCCCAAACGGCGGCACCTGGCACCACCGCGCCTCCGTACACGCCTTTGAGTTTGGCTGCGTACTGCGTCAGACAGAAGTCGCGATCATAAAACGACAAAAATTCGGTCGTGTACGCCAAAAGATCAGCGAGCAGCGTTTCGCCGGGACGTGATGCATCGCCTGAGGAAGGCCTCTCACTCTCCGTGCCGACCCCTGTTGCCTCCGGATGCAATAGCCACCTCCATAGGCGGTTAGAATCTGGGCCCCCAGTTCAGAAATAGCATAACTGTCAAGCTTCGCAAGCATTCAACTCGCAATCTCAACAACAATCGCGTGCTGCGTATTTGCAACGCATGCTTCCTGTGATTGGTAGCGATAACGATGAACAGTTGGTTAATAAACCGGAATTGGCTACATGACTGATAGCGCGGTGGACGGGACACGGATATTCTGGTTCATGTGGCGGCGTGATCTTCCCGCCCCTGTGTGACCCCGTCCGCATCAACCCATTCCAATCGGCAATCAGCTTCCGAGCGATTTGAGCCAACCTTCAAAGGAAGAGGCCTTCTCGTGCCCAGCAGGCGAAACAGAGTTGGCAGGGCGTGGCAACACCACAGTAGTGCGGCCGTCGCGGGGGCTGTAACCGAATTCCTTGCTGAATGCCCGGCTGAAATTAGCGGCTGAACTAAACCCGCAGGCTTCGGCAATTTCAACAATGCGCCGGCTGTCCGCCGGATCGCTCAGCGCAATATGGGCTGCCAGAAGCCGGCGGCTTTGTATGTAATGGAGAACACCACCGCTTGGTTCGAACAACTGATAGAGACGAGAGCGCGATACGCCGAGCGCCCGGCACATTGAATCCGGTGTCAGATGAGGCGTATCCAGATTGTTTTGGACGTATCGGCGCGCTCGCTCCATCAGCGCGACACCCGCCAATTGTTCGGCGGCGGCAGCATGTTCCGCCGGCGGCGCGAGGCAGGCAATGATCATGCTGCGTGTTGCGTGCACGATGCGGGGCAGATCTTCGGCCGTGAGACTGCGCAGTCTTGCTTCGACGCTGTTGACGTAGTCAACCAAGAGGCTGGCAAAGTTGCCGAACAGAATTGAATTGTTCTTCGCGTCAAGGGTTGCGGCCACATCAGAGAACAAATCACGTGGCAGATAGAGAAAGAGGCTTTCGGAGTCCGTTGTCCTCCCGCGAAACGGATAGCCAAGCGACCTGATCTCCAATCTGCCCGGCTGGCCTTCTGCAACGCGGCGATCAACCTCCGTCCAAGACCGGCCAGTACGTGGCAAGGCGATATACCAGTGATCGATCGAACTGGAGCGAAGCTTGGCGGCAGAACGGATGTAACTATGTGCCGGAGCGTGCTGTTGGACGATCAGCATGCCACCGAGGTTCCAAGCCGTGTGGTCGGCGGGAAAGCCATCGTCCGGCGACTTGTCATCCGGCAACTTCACCTCGACAAGCGGAGCCAAGTGCGCTTGCCAGGTGGCGAATTGATCCTCTGGCGCCAGTTCGAGCGTTGAAAAGGACAAAGGCTGGAGCGTCGGCCCGAGTGGCGAAGTTGACTCGTTATGAGATTGAGCTTCGCGCGGCCAACGACGCCGATCACGCTCCGGAGGCCGCTTCGCAGGAGTCTTGCCTTGCCTTTTTGCGTCCATCGCGTGGTGCCATATCCGAATCGGGTATGCCCATGCCCCTCGTAATCATGTGGTGTATCCCGGGCATCTGGCAAGACTTTGAGGCCTATATCGACAACCAGCCGGATCAAGCCGTTCGGTGACCACAGCCGAAACGACCGCCAACGGCAGCGGAACTCGCTTCGACAGAGCAGGCGATCACGCTGAGTTACAGCAAGAAATGCATTCCGAGATAAGTTTCTGGATGCGACGCTAACGACACTCTTCAGCCCGCTGCATATACATTTGACCATTGTGGAAGCGTATTTGGGGAGACCGTCGAAATGAACACAAAGCTCAACAGCGAAGCTCGTCGCAAGATAATTCTTGACGGATACATTAACAACGAGCCGTTGAAGGATATTGCGGCCAGGATCGGATGCTCACTGGCAAGTTTGAAAGTCACAGCCAGTAAAATCGGCTGCACTCGAACTCCGAAGGAGGCGGCCGATTTTAGGCGCGGCTTTCGTATCCCGGAAAACAAGCGACATGATTACTACCAGTTGATGAACATTGGTCAGTATAAAGCTCGTGAGTGCGCGCAAATTTTGGGACTGCTGACCGTTCAATCGTCAGGAAACGAGTAAAATCACCGCAATACACTGTCGACGATATTATCGCTGGAGCATTCCATCGCCTCAGCGGCTCGTCGGACAGCGGGCCCTGAAAGGTTCGCACAAATGCCGCATGGGCGCTTCAACCGCACCTGCCTCAGCCCTCACGATCTGGCTATTTGCGAACACGTGTTCGATCAGGTCTGCGCGGACGAGAATCTAGACCCTTTGGACCCGGACGCCGAAATCCTGGCGGTGATGGTTGTGGCCATTTTTCGAAATGCTCACACCAACGAGCACGAACTGCTGGAAGCGGTCAGGTCTCGTCGGCGAAGGGTTGAGGGAGGCGGGCGCTAGCGCACCGCATTCGATCGCGTAGCCGGGCGGGCGGGCTGAGCGCATAAACCCCTCCAAGGAAAGAGGCTGGAACGTTTCGGGCCGCTGCGCGTTGCGTTTATTGGGGTGAAGGCCGGCTTGTTTCGGCCGGCCACGGCGTTAGGGAGGCGCGTGGCGGGGAATGTCGCAGGTCAAGACCTTTAAGCCCGACGAAGCAGCGGCCGCGCCGCGGGTCTCCGATGCGTTCGCGCTGAAGCTCACCTCATCGGAACTCGCGACCACCATGTCACATTTCCACCGCGCAGAGATCGCCCGCATGGCCGGCTGGCGCGACCGTCTGGACCGCACCAGCAACTGGGCGATCACCGTCGTCGCCGCAATGCTCTCAGTCTCGTTGTCGACACCCAGCGCCCATCACGGCGTGCTGCTGTTCGCCATGCTCTTGATCACGCTGCTTCTGTGGATCGAGGCGCGGCGCTACCGCTTCTTCGACGTCTACCGGGCCAGGGTGCGCCAGTTCGAGCGCTATTATTTTGCGCAGATCTTCTCGCCGCAACCCGACTACGCCTCCAACTGGCTGGCCATCGTCGGCGAAGGCCTGCGTGCGCCGCGCTTCCTGATCTCGCAGCGCGCGGCTCTGGTACGCCGGCTGCGCCGCAACTACGTTTTCATGTACACGATCCTGATGCTGGCCTGGGTGCTGAAGATCACGACGCCCAGCCTGCAGCGCGAAGGATCGCCGATCGGCTTCGGCGCGTCATTCCTCGACGCGGCGCGCGTGGCACAGCTCGGCCCTGTCCCGGGCATCTATGTCGTGTGCATGGTCGGGTTGCTCTATGTCGGCCTGCTTGCCGCCGCTTTCCTCATCTCGAGCGACGAGGGCGAGCTGTCGCATGGCACCGTGCACGTCTGAACATAGTCCGAAGGCGCAGTCCGGTTCTGCTGCGCTGATCTTCAGCAGACATTGTCGTCCATCATTGCGGTCGGTTGCGGCCGGGTTGCAGACATCTCAACCCAAGCGCGTGCGCGACCTTGCTCAGGGTTGCCGGTTCAGCCCAAATTGCGCCCGAAATTCCCTGGTGTCGTTGCGATTGGGATAGGGCTGGTCGGGCACTGGAACGCGCAGATGGGCGCACAGCGTGTCCCAGCCGTCGCCCAGTTTGTGGACCAGCAGCCGCTCCGGCGGCACCGTCGCCATGACCGCGGCGACGTTGGCTTCGTAGATGGCAATCGCGGTCGCGCGATCCTGCGCCCTGCCGCCGAAGACCTGCTTGGCGATCAAGGAGATGCCCAGCGCCTCTTGATCCTGGAGCTGGCTGATGCCAGCCAGGATGGTCTTCTCGAAACTCTGCCACCAGCTTTCCGGCGAGCGCCAGGTGAGGATGACCGGGGCGTCCGGATAGACCTCGATCAGCACGCGCCAATAATGCGCCGATGGCCAGTCCATGCAGGAGGCATAGCCGGCAAACAGCTCGCTCCAATCAGGCGCAGCACCCTTCGCAAGCGCGCGCCAGAGCCGCTTCTGCTCCTCGTTGGCGATGACTTCAGACATGTGATGACAGGGCCCCAGGCCGAGGATGGTCAGCGCTTCGCGCATCGAATCCGTTCCGGTGCGGCCAAAGCCCGCGCCAATCACCTTGATCGACATGCCCATTTCCCTGGTTCGAACCGCCGAGGTCGGCTGATCGGCCTCGGCCACGAATGCACTGTCTTGCCTGGGCAGCTAGAATGCAGGCCGCGGGAGGACATGGCAATCGACAAAGCCGAACGATGCGGGCACGGCGTCCGCCCACTGCCATACTCATATCGGGGCCAATTCGATCGGCGGCGGCGCGGTGGTCAAAGTCAGCGAGCGTCTGCGGCTACGGACCGAATAACTGTTCGACCGGTACAAGTCGATCGACATCGCCGTCGGCGGCGCCGTCTCGCCGCGTAGCGGACGAAGTGCCAGCGCCGGACGCTTGTCCGGCGTGCGTTCGCCAACGATATCTCATCTTGCACAAAGTTCGGGTTGACCGCTGCCGGGCACGCGGCGACTATCGTTGCAACGTGCAGGAGGATACGCAATGGACGAACCCGATCGCTGGCGGCACATGGCGAGCGCGCCCAAGGACGGCAGCCGCATCCTGGTTACGGTGCGACCGTCCGAGCAGGGACCCGCGGAAGTTGACCTCGCTTACTGGTCGCGCGCCGACCAGTTCGGCACAGAAGGCTGGCGCTCCTCCGATTCGTCGCCGGGACGCGTGATCGAATATCCCGAACCGGAGCTGAAATGCTGGATGCCGCTGCCGACGGCCAATTTGAGCCGGGCTTCGATGCCGGCGCCCTGGGCAGGCGAAGACGCCCAGCAACTCGACGGCTCAGGGATTTGATGCCGGCGGAACGTTCGGCACCATAAGACGAGCAGGCGGCTTACTTGGGTCGGCGTACGGCGCGCACCATGCCGCCGGGGCCGCTGCCGCAGAAGAAACGGTCGCCGCCGTCGGATTCGAGCCCCGACACGCCTTTCCCCGCCGGCATGTCGAGCCGCTCCAGCACCTTTCCGGTCTGCGGGTCGACGCGCCGGACATCGCTATGGTCACCCTCCCAGGTGCCGTGCCACAGCTCGCCATCCACCCAGGTCACTCCGGTGACGAAGCGGTTGGACTCGATGGTGCGCAGGATTTTCCCGGTTTCGGGATCGATCTGGTGGATCTTGCGCTCACGGTTCTGGCCAACCCACAGTGTGCCCTCGGCCCAGGTCATGCCGGAATCGCGGCCGCCACCGGGCGCCGGAATGGTGGCCAGCACCTGCCCCGTGTCGGGGTTGATCTTGTGGATGCGATCCCCGGCCAGCTGGTACAGGTGCCGACCGTCATAGGCGGTGCCGGCATGGGCGGCGACATCGATCGAGCGCAGCGTCTCACCGCTTGCCGGATCGAAGGCGGTCAGCCGTTCGCCAGCGGCAAACCAGACATTTTGTCCGTCGAAGCTCACGCCATGCACGGTGTCGACATCAGGAAAAGGTCCGTATTCGCGCAGGATTTCAGCTGCTGAATGTTTCATGTCTTGATCCTCGACCATGGCCACAGAACCCTATCTAGCCGTTCGGCAGGGGTGCCGGGAGTAACAAGGTGGTCGTGAAGCCGGCCACAGGCGGCGTCATCCAGCGGCGCGCGGGACCATGGCCGAACGACTGCACCTTGCCGGCCTCGGCAAGCTGATCGAGCGCTCGCTGCACGCTGCGCTGGCCGGCGCCGAGTGCCAGCGCCAATGCCGAACTTGCCCAGGCTTCGCCATCGGCCAGGAGGGCCAGCACCGCCGCGTGCCGCTCCTCGATCGGCCGCGCCAGCACCGCCACTTCGCCTGCCTGGCGCGGCGCCAGCGCAAAGCCCTGGCTGGTCGCCCCGATGGCGGCCAGCGGCCGCAATTCGGCGCGCAGCCGGCCGATCTCGACCCGCAGCCTGGCGCGGTGCGATTCATCCGCGTGCCTGCCGCCAAAGGCGCGGGCAATCAGCGTCGCCCTCGACACATCCGCCGGCCAGGCTTCAGCGAGCGCGCGCGCCAGCGCAAACAGCACCGGGCGCGTCGCCAGCGAGACCGTGGTTTCCTGCTTGCGCACGACATAGCGGAACGTATCGACGACCAGCGCCGACGACGCCACCAGCGCCTCGACATTCTCGAGCAGCAGCGGGCGTTCCTCGCCACCAGCGATCAGCCGGGCCGCCGGCGTATCCAGCGCCAGGAAGGCGCGGTCGACCTCGGCCATAAGGCCCGGAATGCCGGCCCGGCGTGCGGCATGGCGCGCCCACTCCAATGCCTGGCGCGCGGCTTTCGTCTTCAGACGCCGCATGGCGATGCCGGCAACCGCCAGTTCGTGCGCGGCGCGTGACGCCGGCGGAAGCGGCGCCGGATCGAGGCCGGCCAGCACGTCTTCAGCCTCGTCGAGCCGACCGATGAGCAGCAGGCGCCGCACCTTGAGATGCCCGGCATGCGCGGCGTTCAGCCGGTCGCCATGCTTTTCCAATGTCGCCCGCGCCGCATCGAGAGCCTTCGCCGGCCAGCCGAGGTCGCGCGAGACCAGCGCGATCTCGGCTTCGGCGACGACGCATCTGGCGCGCGCCACCGCCTCCTTCGTACCGAAGGCACGGGCGGCCCGCCGCAGCAGTGCTTTGGCGCGATCGAGATCGCCGAGTTGCGCCATCGCAATGCCGCGCAGCGCCAGCGCCGGCGCATCCTCGCGCAAGGCGACGCGGTCGAGTGCGGCCAGCGGATCACCCGCGGCCAGCGCCAGCCCTGCCGCGGTGATCAGCGAGTCCATTCAAATCCCGTCACACTTGTAACTCCCACCCCGGCGCTGCTCGGCCCTAACTTAAGTCACCGTCGCCAAGCAGCAAGCCGGGACGAGAACCTAGCCATCTGGACTGGCAGGAGACACCCTGGGCGACGTTGACGGAAATATGGGCATTCGTTAGCCTGAGCATCTCAGATAAACGTATTAAGCTTCTCAATGAGGAAAACCGACCATGCCTACTTTCGAGGATCTTGAGCACGCTGCGCGGCCCCGCCACTCTTGCTGCGGTGGTCCGCCTGCAAATCCCGTCACATTTGTAACTCCGTCCTCGCCGCCCCGCGGCCCTACCCTACCTCCCGATCAGCAGACAACGACGCGCCGCAACGGCAAAGGAGACGAGCAATGACCAAGCACGTGGCAATGAAGACCCCGCCAATCGTTTCAAGGCAGGAATGGGAAGCCGAGCGCGAAAAGATGCTGGTGAAGGAGAAGGCGACGATGCGCGCCAGGGATGCGCTGTCGGCCGAGCGCCGGCGCATGCCTTGGATGGAAGTCGACAAGGCCTATGTATTCGAAGGCCCCAACGGCAAGGCAAGCCTGCTCGATCTGTTCGAAGGCCGCCGTCAGTTGATCGTCTACCGGGCTTTCTACGAACCCGGCGTCTATGGCTGGCCCGAACATGCCTGCCGCGGCTGTTCGCTGGGCGCCGACCAGGTCGGCCATCTCGCCCATCTCAACGCCCGCAACACCACGCTTGCCTATGCCTCGCGCGCGCCGCAGGCTGATATTGTAACGCTGAAGAAGCGGATGGGCTGGGAGATGCCCTGGTACACCATCACCGACAGCTTCGACAAGGACTTCGGCGTCGACGAATGGCACGGCCACAACGTGTTCATCCAGGATGGCAAGAAGGTATTCCGCACCTACTTCATCAACAGCCGCGGCGACGAGCAGATGGGAACCGTCTGGAGCTATCTCGACGCCACGCCGCTCGGCCGCCAGGAAGTGTGGGAAGATTCGCCCGAAGGCTATCTGCAGACCGAACTCTACAGCTGGTGGAACTGGCACGACAATTATGACGCCGCGCCCGACAAGAAATGGGAAGAAGTGTCCGCCGCCGGCGAGGCCGCGTTCCGGGACAAGGACGGCAAGTAAGGACTTATAGCGACGCCCATCCAGCGTCATTTCCTCTCCCCGCCTATGGCGAGGGAGAGGAAACCAGGTCCACCAGGCAGTGACCATCAAGGCATCAAGACCATGAGCGACATCGGCACTGGAATCAGCAGCGAGATCCCTCAAACGACTGGCGCGGCTCATCTTGGCATCGCCGACTGGCTGTGCCTCGCCGCGGCACCGACATTCGCTGTGATGGCGTTGCTCATCTGCATGCACACTGGCGACGGCGTCATGTCGTGCCTTGGCGCCAATGCCTCCCCGCTCACCGGCATGCCGCTGATGTATCTGCTGATGAGCGCCTTCCATCTGGCGCCATGGCTGCGCGTGATTTCAGGCCGGCCGGTCCGGCAATAGCACCGCATTCTGCCCCCCGCACGTCGGAGAAAGACAATGAAGCTGGTCAGGCTGAGAGCGCCGGGCGGGCAGCCCGTCGTCGACAGCAGCTTTCCACTACGGGACATCGCCGCAGCGTTCAGGCACTACGAAGCGCAGAAGCATTTCGGCAAGATCTGCCTCGAAGTTTGAACGCATCCTGGCCGCAGCCCGCCAGTCCCTGGCGTCGGACGGCGCATTCGGCACGTCGATGCGAACTGTGAGACTTGTCACATACCCGCTCCTAAAGCGCGTGCTAATGCCACCATGATCAGCGCCGAAAGAAATCGCCTTCTATGGTCTGGCGGTGACGGGGCTTTCACTTTATCCTGTGGCAGGTTGCATACTGTCAACGGACCATGATGCCGCAAGCGGTGTTCTCGTCGGCGTCAGGCAGCGGCCAGAGGTTTTGCCATGCTCCGACTTTGCGGATTCATCGCGGCCTTCATCCTCGTTAGCCTCACAACCTTTGAGGCCTGCGCCGATCGAAGGGTCGCTCTCGTCATCGGCAATTCCGAATACCGTGACATCCCGGCACTCAAGAATCCGGCCAAGGATGCCGAGGATGTGTCGGCCACGTTCCGGCTGGCGGGCTTCGAGGTTTTTGTCGCCGAGAACCTCACCAAGCAGCAGTTCGAAGGCCAGTTCCGGGACTATCTGGCCTCTGTCGATGGCGCCGATCTCGCCGTCGTCTACTATTCCGGGCACGGCTTTCAGATCGGCGGCGAGAATTTCCTGATACCGGTCGATGCCTCGCTGAAGAAAGCGGCCGATATCGAGGTCCAGGCTATCAAGCTCAACGATGTGCTGGAGCAGTTGCGCTCGAAGTCGAAAATCCAGGTGATCATCCTCGACGCCTGCCGCAACAACCCCTTCCCGCGCAACAATTACTGGCTGCGTGACCAGCTTGTCACCGCCGGCAACACCGGGCTGGCGCAGGTGCGCAGCTCGCTCAACACGCTGATCGCCTTTGCCACCGAACCGGGCGCCGTCGCCTATGACGGCAGCGGCGACCTCAGCCCGTTTTCATCGGCCTTTTCGCGGCGCGCGCTGGCGCCGAACCAGGAAATCCGCACGGTTATGTCGGCGGTGCGCCGCGATGTCGTGCAAGCCACCAACGGCATGCAGGTGCCTTGGGAAAACTCGTCGCTGATAGACGACGTGGTGCTGGTGCGCCGCAGCAACCGGCCTTCGCTGCCGCCAGTGCTGGAGAAGGTGGTGCTGTCGGGCGTCGGTCCTGTCGCCCTCGGCCTGCCGGAGCCGGTCGATGTCGATGGCGGCGCCATCACCGTCAGCATCGAAAGGCCACCCGCAATGGGCCGCCTGATCCTGGACGGCAAGGAGGTCGCGGTGGGCGAACCGATCGCGGGCAAGGACCTGCCGCGCCTGCAGATGGATGTCCCCAAGGGAGCCGCCACGCAGGACGAGGTGGATATGCTGGCCTATGCCACGCATGACAATTGGGGTGGCGGAAGCCAGGGCATATTGGTGTTCCGCGTCAAGAGCGGCGAAGGTGCCGCGGGCCAACAGATCATGGCCTCGCTCGAGGCCGAGCAGAAGCAGCAGGTGCTGGAGCGCGGCATCCACATCACCGGTGCTGCCGAAGCGATCGAGAACCGCAAACTTGATGTTCCCGTCGGTGTCGGACCGGTTGCGCTCAATCTGGATTTCCCGACCGACGATCCGACGGTCAGCCTGAAGGTCTCGGGATATCCGGCAACGGGAACGCTGTCGCTGCCGGATCGGACGCTCTCGCCACAATCGAGCCTATTGGCCGGCGAAGTCGACCATCTGCGCTACGAGCCGCAGATCGGCGCCAACGCGCCGATCGTGGTCGGTTTCGAAATCCGCGCCGATAACAGTTCGTCCAAACCGGCGACGATGAAGATCTCGCCTGCGGTCGATGCCTGCGATACCGCTGCCGGCGAACCGCTCGACCTGCAAGGCGTGGTACCCGGCCTGCTGCCGAACGAGATCGGCACCGGTGCCGTGGCGGCCTGCGAGGCCGCGGTGAAGACCTATCCCGATGTCGCCCGCTTCCGCTACGAGCTCGGCCGCGCACTGCTTGCAGCCGGCAGGGTCGGCGAGGCCAAGGCAGCCATCGAGGACGCCGCCAAGAAAGGGCATGTTCGCGCCGTCTTCGAACTCGGCTACCTCAACGCGACGGGAACCGGAACGGCCATCGACCGCACCCAGGCCAACGCCCTCTACAAGGCTGCCGCCGACAAGGGCGATCCCTACGGTATGACGTCGTGGGGCCGCGCTCTGTTCAACGGCTACGGCGTCAACCGCGACACGGCCAAGGGTCTCGACCTGCTGCTCAAGGCGGCGGCCATGGGGCACACCTATGCCATGAACGATCTTGCCGCGATCTTCACCGAGGGCCGCAATGGCGTGCCTGCCGATCCGGCCCGCGCCGTCGCCTTCCTGCAGGCCGGCGTACAGCGCCAGGACATGTATTCGATGAACCTGCTCGGCCGCAATTACCTCGCCGGCCAGGGCATCGACAAGGATCCGAAAACAGCGCAGGCGCTGTTCCAGCAGGCCACCGATCTTGGCCAGCCCTACGCTCCCGGCAGTCTCGCCCGCATGTACAGGGATGGCGTCGGCGTGCGCCAGGACCCCGCGGAAGCGCAACGACTGTTCGAACTGGCGACCGCGCGCGGCGATCCGTCCAGTGCCTATGATCGCGCGGCGCTTGAAATGGCCAAAGGCGACACGGCCGATCAGGCTGTCGCGGTGCGTTTCCTGGCGTTCGCGGTCGCGCTCGACCTGCGCAAGGAACTTCCGGACGCCAAAAAGGGCCTGGCGCAGTTCGGGACGAAGCCGAAAACGGTAGCCCTGGACACGCTGCGTCAAGAGCTCAAGTCGAAGATCCCCCCGTCCGGTTCGCTGGACACGCAACTGGTCAATGCGGCCCGGGGGGTCTGGGAAGAAGCCAATCCGCGTCGGGACTTGTTCTGAACAATGGAGGCCATGGTGGGCAAGGCATTGAAGCAGATATTCATCGGGACAATTTTCTCCGGCGTTCTGGCCGGGCTCATGGGCTGCACCTCGGTGTCGCCGATGTTTGAGCCGGCGCCGCCGGTGAAGCATAGCAAGGTGGTTCGCGTAGCGCCTCAGCCGAAGGTGGTCCGGTACAAGAAGGCTGCCACCGGCAAAGTCATAAAGCCGACGGAAGAGACTCCGCCAAAACCGCCTGTCATTCCCGCTCTCGGCGGTAGCGGCGGAGGTGGCGGCGGAAGCAGCGGTGGCGGCGGTTGGGGATGAGATCGTCAACCAAAGCAGGCGCCCTGGTCACCGGCCCCAGAGGGTCTTGCTGAATTCCGCATGGGCCTTGGACAACGTCAAGCCGACGTCCTCCATCCAAGCCACGGCATTGGCCGGGCCGCGGACATTTGGGCGCAGCGCTGCACGAAAAACGCGGCCGACGAACGCTGCCAATGCGGAGGCTGTGATCGCCGCCGGATCGAGCCTGCGAGCCATCGATGCCCGATGGGCCTGTTGCGTTTCGAGATAGCGGGCCAGCGCAATGTCGTGCCGCGACGGCGCGCCAACCTCCCGCCGGTGGCTGCCGGGGTGGTCATGCCAGATGGGCCATTCGGTCGAGCCGGGGTGATGCACGGTGTCCTCCTGCGAAAAGAGATCCAGTGCGAACAATCTCCTCAAGCGCCGTGAGAAACGCGTGGGAACCTGCGTGATGGAATCGTGAAAAGCGCCTCGGCGGCGGAATAAGTGTTGAAATGGCGTAGGCTTGAGCGGATCGTCGTCACGCTGTGACCGTGGCGGGATCCGATGACCGGACCTTATCTTCACCTGCTGGGTGGTTTCGACTTTGCCGGCGCTGGGGCCGAGGTTCCGGCCATCAGCCGCAAGGCGCGTGCGATGGTCGCCTATCTCGCACTCCAGTCGGGGCATTCGCAGTCGCGCGAGAAGCTGGCGACCCTGCTCTGGGGCATCAACAGCGAGGCACAGGCGCGAATGAGCCTGCGGCAAGCGGTATCGTCCGTCAGGAAGGCCATGCAGGCGTGCGGCGCCGGCCACTTCCTCACAGATAGCGACAGCGTCGCCCTGCATCTCGACGGCCTTGATTTCGATGTCGCGCGGTTCGAGGCGCTGGTCGGCAGTTCGGCACCCGAAGACCTCGAACTGGCGCTCTATGTCTACCGCGGCGACCTGCTCGACGGCTTCGGCCTGAAGGAGGAGCCATTCGAGGATTGGCTGAGGATCGAGCGCGAGCGGCTGCGGGCTTTGGCCGTCGCGGCGCTCGACAGGCTCGTCGCGCATTATGCCGCGACGAACGATCCCGCCGCATGCGTGCGCGCGGCGACGCGTCTGCTGGCCATGGAGCCGCTGAGGGAGGACGTCCACCGTGCCCTGATGCGCGCCTATGCGGCGCAAGGCCGGACCAATCTCGCGCTGAAGCAATATGAGCACTGCCGCACTGCGCTTCAACGCGATCTCAAGCTGCAGCCCGAGCCGGAGACGCGGCAATTGTTCGAGACGCTGCGGACACGCCGCACGATAGCGCAGGCACGCACAGGCACGACCGATTCGGATGATGCTACCGGCTTCAGCGAACAACCCGCGCGGCCGCAGACCCGCTACGTCAAATCGGCGGGAGTCAACATTGCCTATCAGGTCACAGGCGACGGCCCGATCGACCTGATCTATGTCTCGGGATGGGTGTCCAACCTCGACCTTGCCTGGGAATCGCCGCGGCTAGCGCATGTGCTCAGGCGTCTCGGCAGCTTTTCGCGCCTGATCCGCATGGACAAACGCGGCACCGGCTTGTCCGACCGCAATGTCGGCTTGCCGACGCTGGAAGAACGCATGGAAGACATGCGGGCAGTGCTCGATGCGGTCGGTTCGAAGCGGACCGTGCTTTTTGGCACTTCCGAGGGTGGCCCGATGTGTATGCTGTTCGCGGCGACCTATCCTGAGCGCACCGCAGCGCTCGTGCTCAACGGCGCATATGCCAGCGGCAGACGACTGCGGGATTACCCCTGGGGAAAGACCGGCGAGCAGGTGGAGGAAGACCTCGCCGCCATCGAACGGCAATGGGGAGAGCCAGCGGATATGAGCAATGCCGCCCCCAGCCTGATGAACGACGCATTCGAACGGGAATGGTTCGCCGCCTATCTCAGGAATTCGGCCTCGCCGGCAGAAGCAATCGCGCTCTGGCGCTGGGGCACTGAAATCGATGTCCGCGATATCCTACCGGCCATTCACGTGCCGACCCTGATCGCCCAGGCAACGGGCGACCGCTGGGTGAATGCGGAAGAAGGGCGCTTCCTGGCAACGTCTATCGAAGGCGCCAGACATATCGAATTCGCCGGTCGCGACCACGTGATCTGGGGCGAGAATTCCGATCGCCTTGTCGACGAGATCCAGGCTTTCGTCACCGGCGCCTTGCCAGCGGCTCCAGGCGAACGGCTGCTGGTGTCGGTGCTGTCCGTCGATATGACGGGCTCGCCTTTCGGCATCGAGCCGGCCGAGCGGCACGCCGAGGCGCTCCGCGGTGAACTCCTCGCGGCCGAAGGCAGAGAGATCAGCCGATCGAACGGCAAGGTGCTCGCGGTGTTCCAGCGGCCAACGCGGTCGATCCAGTGCGCGATCGCCATCCGCGATCGCTTGCGGCGATCCGGTGTCGAGGTCCGCTCGGCGGTGCATATCGGCGAGTGCGAGCAGCGCGGCCATCAATTTTCCGGCGCGGCGATCGAGCTGTCGTTGCGGCTGCTCGATCATGCGCAGCCAGGCGAAATCATCGCGTCACGCACGGTGCGCGATCTCGTGGTCGGCTCCGGCCTTCGGTTCGAAGAGCGTGGTGAAATGGCAGCAAGTGGGCTGCCCGGCGCGTTTCTGGTCTATTCGGTCGACGGAGCGGCTTGAGCCGACAAGTCACCTCTTCCCTGCCCCGAAGCGCAACCCGTCCATCAGCAGCTTGACCAGCCGGCGCGAGCGGTCGCGCCAGTCCTTGGTGTCGGGGGCCGAGTAGATGCCGCCGAGCGCATGCAGCACGTCGGAAGCGTCGACGTCGCTGCGGATCGAACCTTCGGCCACTGCTGCCTCGACCAGCTGCCGCAACGCCAGCGACACCCGGCCCGACAGATCGGAAAACACGGCGGAATTGGTGTTGAACAGGATGCGCAGGCTGGCCGCTAGGCCACGCTTGGTGGCGATGTAATCGACGAAGCGCTGCATCCACTGTTCCAGTGCCATGTCGGCCGGATGGTGGCTGGCGAGGTCGTCGGCGGCCGCGCAGAGTGCTTCGACTTCGCGTCGGTAGACCACTTCGACCAGATGCTCGCGGGTTGGGAAATGCCGGTAGAGCGTGCCGATGCCGACACCCGCCTGGCGCGCGATCTCCTCCAGCGAGGCATCGACGCCCTGCTCGGCAAAAGCCGTCGCCGCCACCTCGACCAGCCGGTCGCGGTTGCGCTGCGCGTCGGCGCGCAGCGGTTTTGGCGCCGGCGCGTCGCGCGTCGCTTCAGCGATCATTTCCGGATCGGACACTTTTTTCTCCACTACGGCAATATGGGGGGTTGAACCATCGCTGGCCAGACCCCAGTTAAATAAACGGAGGCACCTCCGCTTAAGTGGAGTGCCTTTATCATAAACCCAGGGAAAGCGGTATGTCACGTGTTGAAAGACTAAAAGCCTTTCCTGCCCGCGAGGCGACGGAACTGCCGATCTCCCCTCTTGCGGGGGAGATGGCCAGCAGGCCAGAGGGGGGTGCTGTCCCGCCGACGTATCTGCTGGCGGCGGATACTTCCTCAGCGACGTTTTCTAGAACAACAGAAACCGTGAACGGTGCGTTCCTTCACACCCCCCTCTGCCGTGCCGGGCATCTCCCCCGCAAGGGGGGAGATCAATCGCATCACCGCCTCCGCCCTTCCTTAGACCTCCCCCTTGCCTCTTCCTTGGCAGGCACCATTTCAATCGCCTCGCGTCAAGCAACTGGAGCCAGACGCCCATGACCAGCCAGACCACCATTCATCTCACCATCAACGGCCACGACCATGAACTGCAGATCGAGCCTCGTGTCACCCTGCTCGACGCGCTGCGTGACCGCCTCGACCTGACCGGCACCAAGAAGGGTTGCGACCAGGGCCAGTGCGGCGCCTGCACAGTGCATGTCGACGGTGAACGTGTGCTCGCCTGCCTGACGCTTGCCGCACAAGTCGAAGGCCGCGAGATCACCACCATCGAAGGGCTGGCCGGCGAAGACGGCACGCTCAACGCCGTGCAAGCCGCTTTCCTCGACCAGGATGCCTTCCAGTGCGGATACTGCACGCCGGGACAGATCATGTCGGCAGTCGCCTGCATCCGCGAAGGCCATGCCGGCTCGGTTGACGAAATCCGCGAATACATGGCCGGCAATCTGTGCCGCTGCGGCGCCTATCCGCACATCGTCGCCGCCGTGCGCCAGGCGGCACTGGAGGTCGCGTCATGAGGGATTTTTCGTACGTTCGCGCTGCTACACTCGATGCCGCACGGCAGGCGGCCGCCCTGCCTGGCGCAATGCTGCTTGCCGGCGGCACGACGCTGGTCGATCTCGCCAAATGCGGCGTCGCCGAACCCGACAGCCTGGTCGACATCACCCATATCAAAGGGCTCGACACCATCAAGGTCGACGCTGACAGTGCCATGATCGGCGCGCTGGCCAAGATGAGCCACGTTGCCGACCACGCCGAGATCAAGAGCAGCTTTCCCGCGGTCTCCGAGGCGCTGTGGCAGGCGGCCTCGGCGCAGCTCCGCAACATGGCGACCATTGGCGGCAATCTGATGCAGCGCACGCGCTGCCCCTACTTCCGTGATCCCACGAATTTTTCCGCTTGCAACAAGCGCTCACCCGGCAGTGGTTGCTCGGCGATCGGCGGCGTTACTCGCGGCCATGCCGTGCTCGGCACCAGCGACGCTTGCATCGCCATGTATCCCGGCGACCTCGCCACCGCGCTGGTCGCCTTCGACGCCACCGTGCATCTTGGCGAACGCCAGGTCGCGGTCGACGACTTTTTTCTCCTGCCCGGCGCCACGCCCGACAGGGAACACGCCATCGAGCCGGGCGAGATGATCACCGCCATCAGCATAGCGGCTTCCGCCTCCGCCAGGCGTTCGACCTATCTGAAAGTCCGGGACCGGCAGTCCTATGAGTTCGCCGCTGCAAGTGCCGCGGTCGGCATCGACTTCGAAGCCGATGGCCGCACCATCCGCGACCTGCGCGTCGCACTCGGCGGTGTCGCAACAAAGCCGTGGCGGGCGCGTGCCGTCGAGGCGGCGCTTAAAGGCAAGGTGCTGGACGAAGACACGGTGCGCACCGCCAGCCTGCTCGCCGTCGAAGGCGCCGTCGACCACGGCGCCAATCACCACAAGATCGAACTGGCGCCGCGCGTCGTCGCCCGCGCCATCCTCAAGACGGGAGCCATGGCATGACCATTCACGACCCCAGAACCCGGCACGGCGACGCTTCGGACGGCACTGCCGATCAGGTCGGCGGGCGGCTGTCGCGCGTCGACGGCCCGGCCAAGATCACTGGCGCGGCGAAATACGCGGTCGAGCAGCAGCTGGAGGGCCTCGCCTATGGCGTGCTGGTCGAAAGCACGATTGCCTCAGGCAAGGTCCGTTCCATCGACACGTCAGCCGCCGAGGCAGCCCCCGGCGTGCTCAAGGTGCTGACGCCGGACACGATCATGAGCCTCAAGACCGCATCCGATTGGTTCGGCACGCCGCCGCCGGACAAGCCCTACTGCCCGCTGGCGCGCGACATCACTTTTTCCGGCCAGCATGTAGCGGCCGTTGTGGCAGAGACCTTCGAGCAGGCGGTCGCTGCCGCGGCCCTGGTCAAGGTCAGCTATGACGAGACACCGGCCATCGTCGACCTCAGCGACGCCAAGGCCGGCGACGGCATCGCGATCGCCGCCATGACCAAGGAATGGGGCGACGCCCAGGCTGCCTTCGCCGCCGCTCCGGTGCACGTCTGCGGCGCCTACAACACGCCGCGCGAATACCAGGCGCCGATGGAGCCGCATGGCCTCATCGCCCAATGGGAGGGCGACAAACTCACCGTGTGGGAGCCCAGCCAGTGGCTGGATGGCATGGCGCGAACCTATGCCGAATGGTTCGGTATTCCTTTCGAGAATGTGCGGCTGATCTCGCCCTATATAGGCGGCGGCTTCGGCTCCAAGGCGCTAGCGCTCGGCCATGGCGCCGTCGCAACGGCTGCGGCCAAGATGCTGGGACGGCCGGTGAGGGTCGTGATGACGCGGCCGCAGACTTTTACCGGCTATGGCGGCCGCGCCGCGACCCGCCAGACGGTGACGATCGGCGCCGACCATGACGGCGTGATACAGTCGATCGTGCATCGCGGCGTCAATGAAACATCCATAGACGGCATGTGGGTCGAGCCGCTGGGCGTGGTCACCTCGATCATGTATGCGACGCCGAACTTCTCCTCGAAGCAGAATGTCGTGCGGGTGAATTCGGTGGTGCCCGGCGCCATGCGCGCACCTGGTGAAAATCCCAGCGCCTTCGGCATCGAGAGCGCCATCGACGAACTTGCCTATGAGGTCGGCATCGATCCGCTGGAGATCCGGCTCAGAAACTATGCCGAGCAGGATCCGGAAGCGAAAAAGGCCTGGTCGACAAGGCAGTTGCGCGAGGCCTTTGCCGCAGGTGCGGAACGCTTCGGCTGGTCGAAGCGCACGCCCGAGCCGCGCTCGATGCGCGACGGCAACCAGCTGATCGGCTGGGGCGTGGCGGCCGGAACCTACCCGGTGCGGCGCGCCTATGGCGAGGCCAAAGTGCGCATCCTGGCCGACGGTTCGGTCGAGGTCGAAAGTTCCTCGATCGACATGGGCCAGGGCACCTACACGATCCTGGCGCAGACGGCGGCCGAGACGGTCGGTGTGGCGGCCGACGATGTCGTGGTGAAGCTCGGGGATTCCCGATATCCCCGCGCCGGCGTCGCCGGCGGGTCGCGGCTGGCCGGCGTCATGACGGGCGCGGTCTACAAGGCGGCGACATCGGCGCTCGACCAATTGGTCGGGCTGGCGATCAGCGATCCGCGCTCGCCCTTCCATGCGCTGCAGGCCAACACGCTGGTCGTCGCCGATGGCCGCATCACCGCGCCGCGCGGCGATGGTCCTGATGTCTCCATTGCGGAACTGCTCAGCAGCGTCGGCCGCGACCGGATCGAGGCCGTCGGCGATACCATGCCGGTCAATTCGAGCGCGCAGGATCGCTACAAGAACTACACCACCATCGCAACGTCGGTGCCGCACACCGAGGGCGACTATTCGCGTCACTCCTGGTGCGCGCATTTCATCGAGGTTCGGGTTGACGAGGATTTCGGCACGGTGCGCGTGTCGCGCGTGGTGTCGGCGCTGGATTCCGGCCGGCTCTACAACCCGAAATTGGCCGAAAGCCAGTGGAAAGGCGGCATCATCATGGGCATCGGCCAGGCGCTGCTGGAAGAAGGCATCGTCGACCGCAGGCATGGGCGCATCGTCAACAACAACCTCGCCGACTATCTGGTGCCGACCAACGCCGATATCCCCGATATCGAGGTCATCTCGGTCGGCATTCCCGACCTGCACTCCTCGGTGCTCGGCGGCAAGGGTGTCGGTGAACTGGCCATCGTCGGCGTGGCGCCGGCGATCGCCAACGCGGTGTTCCACGCAACGGGCAAAAGGGTGCGGGACCTGCCGATCACGCTGGAGAAATTGATTTAGCGCGGCGTGATCTCCCCTTTGAGTCCTCTTTGAGGGGGAGATCAGGCTCTCGCCAGCAAATTCGCATCCCGCGCCAGCCGCCAGCGGCCGTCGCTCTCCTTGCGCAGCAGCGTCAGCGTATACCCCGACCGCCGCGCAGGCTCGCCGCCGGGCGGCGTGGTCGTCATGTCGATGCGGTTGCGGATATAGGCCCAGTCGCCGAGCACCTTGAGCTCGATGATCTCGCTCGTGCCGTCGATCTTCGTCTCGCCCATGCCTTGGACGGCGGCGGCAAAGGCCTCCTTGCCGAATGGCTCGCTGCCGGGAACCATGAAGACCACATCGTCGGTCATCAAGGTGAGCACGATTTTCAGGTCGCCTTTCCGGCTTGCCGCCATCCACCTGTCGACCACCTGCCGGATAGCGCTTTCGTCGTCGGTCATTGTTGTCTCCCGTCGAGCCGCTCTGCCGGTGAATAGATGGGGCAATCGTTGCCGACGGCAATGTGCATGGACAAGGGGAGGTCACGGGTAGCCTCCCCAGCGGCGGATGGGGGTTTGCGATCCAAGCGAGGCGCCCTCCCTCCCCGCAACGCTGGAGATTGGCAGTTCAACCGCCTCGCCAATTTCCAGCGTCAGCCCTTCCCTACCACTCCAACCCGAATACCAGCTTGCCGAAATGCAGGCCGCCGGCGGCCATGTGGGCGTAGGCTTCGCCCGCCTCGTCCTGGGAAAACACCTTGTCGACCACCGGCTCGATCCCGGCCGCGCCGATGGCCCGGGCGGCGTCGCGAAGGTCGGACACCGATCCGGTGTTGTTGCCGATCACCTTCAGCGCCTTGATGATGATCGGCAGCAGATTGATGGTGGCCTCGGCGCCGGTGACGAAGCCGATGGTGAACAGCGTGCCGCCGGGCGCGGTGGCGTTGACGGCACGGGCGAAGGTGGCGGTGCCGCCGGTCTCGACGACGAGGTCGGCGCCGAGGCCATCGGTCAGCTCCAGCACCTTGCCGTCCCAATCGGGCGTCGCGCGGTAGTTGATGAGATGATCGGCGCCGAGCGCCTTGGCCCGCTCCAGCTTCTCGTCCGAAGACGAAGTGATGATGACGGTGGCCCCGGCCGCCTTGGCGAGCTGAAGAGTGAAGATGGAGACGCCGCCGGTGCCAAGCAGCACGACGACCGAGCCTGGCCCGACATCGGCGGCGCGGATGGCGTTCCAGGCGGTGGTGCCGGCGATCGGCAGCGTCGAGGCCGCCTCGAAGGAGAGATGCGCCGGGACTGGCACCAGCGAATTGGCCGGCAGCGCGACATATTCGGCCAGCGACCCCGGCAGCGAGATGCCGCGCATCTGCGTCATCTCGTAGGGCCGCGGCCGACCACCGATCCAGCGCGGCTTGGCATGCGCGACGACGCGATCGCCGATGGCGAATCTCGTAACGCCCTCGCCCAGCACGACGATCTCGCCGGCACCGTCGGCAACCGGGATGAGCGGAAAGCTCGGTCCGGGATAATTGCCGCTCGCCACGGTGACATCGACGAAATTGAGGCTCGCCGCGCGCTGGCGGATCAGCACCTCGCCGCGTTGCGGTTCGGGGGTTGCGACGGTGGTGGCGCGGAAGGCGTCCAGCCTGGGCTGGCTCAGTTCGATGGCTTTCATGGTTTCACTCCAAGGGACGATTGATGGATTGAGTGAACCTAGTTCCTGCACTATTGCTGGATAATCCCTGCTTTCCGCAATTTAGAACTGTGAATCATGCAGCAATCCCATGAACCTCTGGCCCTTGCGGAAATGGCGGCCTTCGCCGCCATCGCCGAGGCGCGCTCCTTCACCAGGGCGGCGGCGCGTGTCGGACGCGACGCGACCATCCTGTCGCGGCGCCTGCAATCGCTGGAGGAGCGGCTGGGCGTCAGGCTGCTCCGTCGCACGACGCGCAGCGTGTCGCTGACCGAAGCCGGCGCCGAATTCCTGGTGCGGGTGCGCGCCATTCTCGCTGCCGTCGACGAGGCCGAGGCCACCGCGTCGGCCCATGCCGGCGGCGGCCCGCGCGGCCTGCTCAGGCTGGCGCTGCCCGGCACGTTCGGACGCATGTGGATCGGTCCGCTGCTGCCTCAATTCCTTGCCGAATTTCCCGATGTCCGCATCGAGGCCGAATTCTCCAACCGCTTCGCCGATCTGGTCGCCGAGAATTTCGACGTCGCCGTGCGGCTGGGTAGCCTGGAGGATTCGCGCCTGGTGGCGCGCAAGGTAGCGACGCGACGCCGGCTGCTCTGCGCCGCTCCCTCCTATCTCGCACGCAGGGGCAGGCCGGATACGCCGCGGGCGCTGCTCGACCATTCCTGCCTTGGCTTCTCGGGCTTCCAGACCTTTCCGGCCTGGGAGATGACCGACCGCGAGGGCCGGCGCGCGCGCGTCGAGGTTTCGGGGCCGTTGGTCACCGACGATGCCGAGGTACTGGTCGAGGCCGCCGTGCAAGGCGTCGGCCTGATGATGAGCACCGACTGGCTGGTCGGCCGCGAACTCGCCGACGGACGGCTGGTGCCAATCCTGGAAGACTGGACGCTGGCCGACGAAGGGGCGATCTATGTCGTCACGCCCTCAGCCAAGGGACAAGCCGCCAAGACGCGCGCCTTCGCCGACTGGATCGGCAAGCGCTTCGCGCCGGAGCCGCCCTGGCGGCGGTGAGGTGAAGGACGGCGAAGACGGAGATAAACCCGATCTCCCGCCTCGTGGGGGGATTACGCGCTCCTCCCCTACTTCTGGTTCAGGAACTGGCTGAGTAAATCCACCGGCAGCGGGAACACCACCGTGGACGAGCGCTCGCCGGCGATGTCGTGCAAAGCCTCGAAATAGCGCAGCTGCATGGCCTGCGGCTCGGCCGCCAGCATCTTGCCGGCCTCGACGAGTTTTGCCGCCGCCTGCTGCTCGCCATCGGCATTGATCACCTTGGCGCGCCGCAGTCGCTCGGCTTCGGCCTGCTTGGCGATGGCGCGGATCATGCTTTCGTTCAAGTCGACGTGCTTGATCTCGACATTGGACACCTTGATGCCCCAGGCATCGGTGCGCTGATCGAGGATCTCCTGGATGTCGCTGTTGAGCTTGTCGCGCTCGGCCAGCATCTCGTCGAGCTCGTGCTTGCCGAGCACCGAGCGCAGCGTGGTCTGCGCCAGCTGGTTGGTGGCGGCCATGAAGTCCTCGACCTGGATGATCGCCCGCTCGGCGTCGACGATGCGGAAATAAAGCACCGCGTTGACTTTCACCGAGACGTTGTCGCGCGAAATCACGTCCTGCGGCGGCACGTCCTGCACCACCACGCGCAGATCGACCTTCACCATCTGCTGGACGAAGGGGATCAGGATGATGAGGCTCGGTCCCTTGACCCCGGTGAAGCGGCCGAGCGTGAAAACCACGCCGCGCTGATATTCCCTGAGGATGCGGATGGCCGCGGACAGGAACATGATCACGACCAGCGCCAGGACCAGATAGGCGACATAACCAACCATCATTGTCTTGCTCCATTCCTTCCCGCGTCGCGGCGCCGTACGGTCAGCACGAGGTCGCTGATGTCGGTCACCTCGACGCTGTCGCCAGCCGCGATCGGCTCGTCGGCCTTTGCACGCCAGCGCTCGCCCAAGGCCAGCACATGGCCCTCGCCGCCCTGCCAGTCGAGGATCTCGGCCGGCACGCCGCGCATCGCCTCGCCGCCGACGCGCGCTGGGTTCTTGCGCGCCGCCCAGACATAGGTGCCGGTCAGCAGCGCCAGCCCAAGCGTCAAGGCTGCGGCGGGACCAATGACGGCCCATGACATGGCAAAGCCCGGCCCCTCTACCCTCAGCAGCATGGCGGCCCCGAACAGGAAGGCAGCCACGCCGCTGAGCCCAAGCACGACGGTGGGGTTGAAGGCCTCGATGACGAGGAAGGCGATGCCGAGCAGCATCAGGGCAAGGCCGGTATAGTTGATCGGCAGGAGGTCGAGCGCGTAGAGCCCGAGCACCAGGCAGAGGGTGCCGATGACGCCGGGCGCCACGGCCCCTGGGCTGGTGAACTCGAAGACGATGCCATAGACGCCGACCAGCATCAGGATGACGGCGATGTTGGGATCGGTGATGACGGAAAGCAGCTGGATGAACCAGCCGGGTTCCAGCGCCTCGACCGGCAGCCCTTTGGTCGCCAGGACCACTTTCTTGCCGGCCACCTCGACAGTGCGCCCATCGGCCAGTTGCAGCAGCTCGGTGGTGTCGTGGGCGACGAAGTCGATGACATGTTCCTGCCGCGCCGCGTTGGCCGAAAGGCTCGCCGCTTCGCGCACGGCCTTCTCGCCCCAGTCGCCATTGCGGCCGCGCAGTTCGGCGAGCGAACGGATCAAGGCAACCGCGTCATTGGTCACCTTTGTCATCATCGCGTCGCCCGCTGGCCGTCCGGTGGCGTCCTTCTCGTCCTTGGCCGGGCCGTTGTCCTTCTCGCCACCAGGAAGCGCCGGCAGCCCGCCCATCTCCACCGGCGTCGCGGCGCCCAGATTGGTTGCCGGCGCCATCGCCGCGACATGGGTGGCATAGAGGATGTAGGTGCCGGCGCTCGCCGCATGGCCGCCGGCGGGCGCGACATAGCCGATGACGGGCACCGGCGAGGCGAGGATGTCGGCGATCATCTCGCGCATCGAGGTGACCAGCCCGCCAGGCGTGTCAAGCTGAAGGATGAGGACCGCGGCATCGCGCTTGGCGGCGACGTCTAACGCTTCCTCGAGCTGCCTTGTGCTTGCCGGCCCGATGGCGCCGTCGATGGCGACGCTCAGCGCGACCTTCCCGCTCCCGGCTGATGAGAAGGGAGAAACGACAGCCGCGACAACGAAGGCCGCAGCAAAAAGGGCCACCCGCGCGAAGGTCACGCTCAAAGCTCCATAAATTCAATATGGGTTGTATTTTGGCGAAGTCCATGGGGAGTGGTGCCGATGATTGGCGAACGCGGCTGAGCGCGCAATCTCAGGGGAGATTGCGCCCGCAGCCGTTTTCGCCAACTATCGCCGCAGCGCCCGGCTTCAGTTATTCTCTGTGATCCGGGCCGCGGATGCCTGGCTGGCCTGGGGGAGACCATGAGAAGCGGATTGGCGAAATTCATCGTGGCCGTCGCTGCCACACTGCAGGCCGCGCAGCCGGTGTTTGCGGCGCCGTGCGGCTGGACCGCAAAGATGGAGGAAGACGAGGGCGGCAGCGTGCTGACGGCTTCGGTGTGCGGCGGACCGAAGGCCGATGCGCATCTGATGCTGGTCTGTTTCGAGAAGCCGGTGCTGAGCTACGATCTTGGCCCCTCCGGCCAGCAGTTGGAGCCTGGCATCAGCGGCTCCTTCACCTTCAAGGCCGGCGACAAAAGCGTCACCAAAACACTCCAGCTCGAGGCGATGTACAATTATTTCACGCTCGAATTGTCAGGTGCGACCGATCCGCTCATCGCTTTGTTGCGAGGCAAGGGCGACGTCACGGTTACAGCCGACAAATACGGCGAGAACAGCTTTCCGTTGACGGGATCGAGCGCTGCCATCGGCAAGGTGCTGGCGCAGTGCGGCAAAGGTTCAGCCGGCGACGCTGACTGAGGCCATAGCCCTGACTGAATTGCGGCATGGAGATGGCGGGCGTTGAGCCCGCCATTTTGTTTGCCGGTGCAGAACGGGCTCTTGCGTCTTGCCCGCCGATTGACCAATCTCGCCGACACTGTCATGAGCCGCGGTCGGGGGGATCGCATATGCCTACGCTCTATGCACTGAAACCGGCCTTTCAGGCCAGGTTGCGGCCGCTGGCCGACCGGCTGGCCGACGCCGGCGTCACCGCCAACCAGATCACGCTTCTCGCCGCCGCGCTCTCCATCGCTGCCGGCCTGGTGGTTGCCGTTTTTGCCGGCCATCGTGCGATTTTCCTGTTGATGCCTGTGGTGCTGTTCGTCCGCATGGCGCTCAACGCCATCGACGGGATGCTGGCCAGAGAACATGGGCAGGCGTCGAAACTCGGCATGTATCTCAACGAACTCTGCGACGTCGTCTCCGACCTGGCGCTGATCCTGGCCTTTGTAAGCCTGTTCCCGGCCTGGGGTGTCGTGGCTTTCGCCATTGCCGCCATGCTTGTCGAGTTCGCCGGGGTGCTCGGTGTCGCCGCCGGCAGCGGGCGCAACTACGCCGGGCCGTTCGGCAAGAGCGACCGGGCGCTGACGCTCGGCGTCATTGGCTTCCTCATCGCCTGTGGCCTGTGGGCCGAGGCGATCGCGCCCTTTGTGTTTCCGGTCTTGGCTACACTGTCTGCGGTAACCGCCATCAACCGGATACGCAGCGGCCTTAGAGCGGGCGGCGCCTGATGCCCAAGCGTCAGCAGCCCGACCGCCAGAGGGAAACCATGATCCACCAGACCATCAATGCTGCAGCACCAACAAGCCTCAAGCGCGTGGTGCAGGAGCGGACCTTCAAAAGCCATGACGGCACCGAGATCTTCTACCGCTACTGGCCGGCCGCCGGATCGACGCCCAAGGGTGCGATCATGCTCTTCCATCGCGGCCACGAGCATGGCGGCCGCATGGCGCATCTGGTCGACGAACTCGCCATGCCCGATCATGCCTTCTACGCCTGGGATGCGCGCGGCAATGGCCGCTCGGCCGGCGAGCGCGGCTATGCCCCGTCCTTCGCCGCCCTGGTGCGCGACATCGACTGCCTGGTGCGCGAAATCGGACGGGATGGCTTTGGCCAGCGCGACATCGCGCTGATCGCGCAATCTTTCGGCGCCGTGCTTGCCGCCGCGTGGGTGCACGACTATGCGCCCGACATCCGCGCGCTGGTGGTGGCCTCGCCGGCCTTCTCGGTAAAACTCTACGTGCCCTTCGCCAAGGAGGGCATTGCGCTGTGGCAGAAGCTCAAGGGCCGCTTCTTCGTCAATTCCTACGTCAAGGCGAAGTTCCTGACGCATGACGCCGAGCGGATCGCTTCCTTCGACGCCGATCCGCTGATCACACGGCCGATCGCTTCGAACATCCTGGTCGAACTCTACGACCACGCCGCCCGCATTGTCTCGGACGCCCGCGCCATCACCGTGCCGACGCAGTTGCTGGTCTCGGGCAGCGACTGGGTGGTGCGGCATGGGCCGCAGCACGAGTTCTTCGTCAATCTCGGCAGCGGCGCCAAGGAGCGGCATGTGCTGCCCGGCTTCTTCCACGACACGCTGGGCGAGCGCGATCGCAAGCTGGCGTTGGACCTGATCCGGCCGTTCCTCGAAAAGCAGTTTGCCGCACCGGAAAAGCCGATCGACCTGACGTCGGCCGATCGTTCCGGCTATACCCGCGACGAAGCCGACCGGCTGGCCTCGCCGCTGGCGCTGCTGTCGCCCAAGGGCCTCTACTGGGCGATGAGCCGGGCCTCGATCCGCATGGGCGCCTGGCTGTCTTCGGGCATGAGGACGGGCATTGCCACCGGCTTCGATTCCGGCTCGACGCTCGACTATGTCTATGAGAACGAAGCGCGTGGCACCGGCTTCATCGGCCGCATGATCGACCGCACCTTCCTCGACGCCATCGGCTGGCGTGGCATCCGCCAGCGCAAGCTGCATCTGGAAGAGCTGATCGGCAACGCCGTGGCCAGCCTGAAGGCAGCCGGCCGTCCCGTCCACATGCTAGACATCGCCGCCGGCCATGGCCGCTATGTGCTCGATGCCGTCGCCAAATGCGCCGAGTTGCCGGCGAGCGTGCGGCTGCAGGACTATTCCGAGCTCAATGTCGGGCTCGGCTCGAAGCTGATCGCAGAGCGGAATCTGCCAACCAGCGTCAGCTTCCACAAGGCCGACGCCTTCGATGCCGAGATACTGGCCAGGCAAAAGCCCGCGCCGGACCTCGCCATCGTCTCCGGGCTTTACGAATTGTTCGCCGACAATACGATGATTTCCCGCTCTCTCGGTGGACTGGCCAGCGCCATGCAGCCCGGCAGCCTGCTCATCTACACCAACCAGCCATGGCATCCGCAGCTGGAAATGATCGCGCGCAGCTTGACCTCGCATCGCGGCGGCCAGGCCTGGGTGATGCGGCGGCGCACGCAAGGCGAGATGGACCAGCTGGTGAAGGCGGCCGGTTTCGAGAAGATCGACCAGCGCATCGACCAGTGGGGAATCTTCACCGTTTCAGTCGCACGGCGCGTCTGAGACCATGGCCCCGCCTGTCACCGACCCTGCCCCCGCCCCGGCGCGGGAACCCTATTCCGGTGTCGTTCTGAGGGCCGCCCTTTGGCTGGCGCTGCTGGCGCCGGCCTTCTATTCGACCTATGGCTTTGCCAACTGGCTGGCATCGCGGCGCGACCATGTCGGCAGCATCGTGTTTGCCTGGGAACACGCCATCCCGTTCATCGCCTGGACGATCGTTCCCTACTGGTCGATCAATCTGTTCTATGGCCTGTCGCTGCTGCTCAACACGACCAGGCGCGGCGTCGATCGGCTCGCCGGCCGCTATCTGACGGCGCAGATCATTGCGGTCTCCTGCTTCATCGCGTTTCCGCTGATGGCGACCTTCGTGCGGCCGGCAACCACCGGCCTGCCGGGCTTTCTCTTCGCCGTGCTCGGCGGCTTCGACAAACCCTTCAACCAGGCGCCGTCCCTGCACATCGCACTCCTGGTGATCATCTGGGACCACTGGCGTCACGTTCTGGTACGCCACCGTCTCGGCGCCATTCTCGGACCCGTCTGGCATGTCTGGTGTTTTCTCATCGGCGCTTCGGTGCTGACGACCTGGCAGCATCATTTCATCGACATTCCGACCGGCGCATTGCTCGGCCTGTTTGCCTTGTGGCTGTTTCCAGGCAAGGGTGAATTGCCTTTCTGGAGCTTCAGAGCGACCCCCGACCCAAAGGCGCGGCGACTGGCGGGATACTATGCGCTCGGTGCCGCCCTCGCCCTGGCCGCCGCTGCCGGCGGGGCGTTTGTCTCCGCCGTCTCGCTCATCTTGTTGTGGCCGGCGCTGGCACTGGCCATCGTTGCCTTCGCCTATGCCGGGGCCGGCGCGAAAGTTTTCCAGAAGGCGGCCGATGGCAGTGTCTCGCTGGCCAGCCGGATCCTGCTCCTGCCCTACCGGCTCGGCGCCCGAATCAATGTGTGGGCGTGGACCCGCCAACTGGCGCCACAAGCGGAAATCACCGACGGCGTTTTCTTCGGCCGGTTTCCGAGCCCAGTGGAGGCCAACCGCTTCGGCACGGTGATCGACCTTGCCGGCGAGCTGGAACGGCCGCGCGGCGTGACCTGCCGGTGGATCAGCTATGCCATGCTCGACCTCGTGGAGCCGCCGCATAACAGGCTGGAGCGGGCGGTGGCGGCGATCGAGCTGGCGCGCCGGCGCGGCAGCGTGCTGGTCTGCTGCGCGCTCGGCTTCCAGCGCAGTGCGGCCATCGTCGCCGACTGGCTGGTTGTGACCGGGCGCTCGCAAACAGCCGCCCAGGCGCGCAAAAATCTCGCTGCATCGGGCCGGCCGGTGCATCTTCATGGCGAGGCGGACGAAGCGGCATGACTGGCGAGTATCCCGAGAAAGCCGAGGCGTTTGCCAGCAGGCTGATGGTCCAGGCCGCATGGCCGATCCTGCTGGTGGTGGCCGCCATCATGGCAGCTCCGGTCATCGGTCTGGTCGCCGCTCCGCACACAACAGCGCTGTCGGCGGCGGCCTGGCTGGTCGCGGCGGCGAATGCCGTGGCTACGCTCGCTCTTTCGGCCTTGCTTTTGTTCGACGCGCTGCTCTTCCGACTGATGGCAAGCCACGCCACCGAGGCCGCCGGCGGCGCCGTGGTCGACGATGTGCTGGCGCGCATGCGGCTGAAACCCACCGCTGCCGGCGGCCGTACGCTCGATCATCGCATCGCAGGCACGCGACGCCTGCTGGTGAAGCAGCGCATCGCCTTCGGCCTGTTTGTGGTGGCGTCATTCGTCGCGGCATATTTTTGAGCCCAGTGATGACAAAACTTCACATTCGCGCCAACACCTTCACCTTGCTGCAGACGGTGACCTCGGTCGGCCTGTCGGCGATGGCCTGGGTGGTGACGGGCGTCAGGCCTATCTGGAACGGCAGCCAGCCATCGGAGAGGCAGCGCATCTACTTCGCCAACCACGCCAGCCATGGCGATTTCATCCTGCTGTCGGCCTGCCTCAGCGAGAAGGTGCGCGCACGTACGCATGCCGTCGCGGCGGCCGAATATTGGGGCAAGTCGCGCCTGCGTCGCTTCATTGCCGAGGACATGTTGTCGTCTGTTCTCATCCACCGGCAGTGGACCGACGAGACGCAGAACCCGATCTCGATCATGCTGTCGGTGCTCGATGACGGCCATTCGCTGATCCTGTTTCCGGAGGGCACACGCAACACGACCGAGGCGGATCTGCTGCCGTTCCGCTCCGGCCTCTACAATCTGTCGATGGCGCGGCCCGACGTCGAACTCATCCCGTGCTGGATCGAGAACATGTCGCGCGTGCTGCCCAAGGGCCAGTTCCTGCCGGTGCCGCTTCTTTGCCGCGTCGTCTTCGGTCCGCCGGTGGCGATCGAGCCCGGCGAGGACCGCCGCGCTTTCCTGGAGCGCGCCCGCCAGACACTGCTGTCACTCGACCCTCGCCCCGATCGGGACGACTAGCCATGACCAGGCATAGAGACTTCGCATGATGCTGCCGCCAATGCATGAAACCGTCATCCTGCTGGTGGGCCTTGTCTGCGTGCTGACCACGGCGAGCGTCGTTGCCGGCATCCTGTCGTGGCGGGCGCCGAAGCCGCTGCCCTCGACGCTCGTCAACCTCAACCAGCGCATCAATGCCTGGTGGGTGATGGTGCTGGCGATCACCGTCGCCTTCTTCTTCGGCCGCACCGGCATGACCATCCTGTTCGCGCTGATCTCGTTTGCGGCGCTGCGCGAATTCGTGACGCTGACGCACAGCCGGCGCAGCGACCACTGGGTGCTGCTCGGCATGTTCGGCATCATCATCCCCTTCCAGTACTGGCTCGTGTGGACCGCCTGGTACGGGCTCTTC
This sequence comes from Mesorhizobium sp. PL10, assembly GCF_053714315.1. Lineage (NCBI taxonomy): Bacteria > Pseudomonadati > Pseudomonadota > Alphaproteobacteria > Hyphomicrobiales > Phyllobacteriaceae > Mesorhizobium > Mesorhizobium sp. PL10. The sequence continues at coordinate 49,695 of NZ_JBSKBR010000017.1, forward strand.
ACCATCTTCATCCCGGTCTACTGCTTCCTGCTGATGCCGGCGATCACGGCGCTCAACGGCGACACCGAACGCTTCCTCGAGCGCGTGTCGGCGCAGCAATGGGCGGTCATGATCTCCGTCTACTGCGTCAGCCACGTGCCGGCACTGCTGACGCTCGACGTCCCAGGGTTCGAGGGCCGGAACCTGTTGCTCATCGCCTTCCTGATCATCACCGTGCAGGGCAGCGACGTGCTGCAATACATTTTCGGCAAGCTGTTCGGCCGGCATCTGCTGTCGCCGTCCGTCTCGCCGTCGAAGACATGGGAAGGGTTGGTCGGCGGGCTGGTGGCGTCGAGCCTGCTCGGCGCGCTGCTGTCGTTCCTGACGCCGTTCTCGCCGCTGGCGGCGGCCGGCGTCGCCTTCCTCACCTGCCTGATGGGATTTCTCGGCGGGCTGGTCGCATCGGCCATCAAGCGCGACCAGGGCGTCAAGGATTGGGGCCACCTCATCGAGGGCCATGGCGGCATGATGGACCGCGCCGACAGCCTGGTCTTCGCCGCGCCGGTGTTTTTCCACATCGTCCGCTATTTCTGGACGGTGTGAGCAGGAAGCGTCTTGGACCTGCAGTTGGCGCCGACCAATGGTTGTTGCCGCTTTCGCGAAAACGGTAACAACTCTCTCAGGCTCGCCGTCAGCCGCGTATTGCACGTCCCGCCTGCTGCAGCAGTTCGAAGGCGGCGAAACGCTTGTCGTGCCAGGGCACGAGATCGCCGCCGGCCGGGCGATAGATATCGCCGATGCGCGACATGGCGGTCATCGCAGCGATCACATCCGGATAGGTTCCGGCCGCCACCGCAGCCAATACGGCCGAGCCGAGCAGCACCGGCTCGGGCGAGGTCGAACCGGCGACGGTCAGGCTCGTTGTGTCGGCCAGCAGCTGGCGGACCAGGTCGCTCTGCGCGGCGCCGCCACTGACGACGATGGTGTCGATGGCGATGTTCTTTTTCGCCATTGCCGCCACGATCTGGCGCACGCCATAGCCGATGCCCAGCAGGCCGGCGACATAGAGCGTAACCAGGCTGTCGAACGAAGTGTCCATGCCGAGCCCGGCGATCAGCGCCTTGGCCTCGGGGTCGGCGAAGGGCGAGCGGTTGCCGAGAAATTCCGGCACGACATGCAACCCTTCGGCAAGGTGCGCGACTGCGGACATGTCAACGGACTGCGCTGCCGCCTGCCGACCCAGCCAGGCTGCGAGGTTGATGCCCTCGGCCTTGGCTTTCGCGGACGCTTCTGCTGCGGCCGGATGCAAACCGATGAGGTGATCGATCGCCGCGCCCGCCGCCGACTGGCCGCCTTCGTTGAGCCACAGGCCCGGCACCATCGAGGAGAAATACGGACCCCAGACACCCGGCACGAAAGCCGGTTCGCTGGTGCTGGCCATGGTGCAGGCCGACGTGCCGAAGACATAGGCCATGCGGGACTGCAGCGTCCCAACCGAGCCCTGCCCGCCGACCGTGCCGACGCCGCCGGCATGGGCATCGATCAGGCCTGCGGCGACCGGCGTTCCTAGCAGCAGGCCGAGATCGGCCGCGGCAGCTTCGGTCAGGCCCTTCGCCAGCGCGGTGCCGCCCTCGACCACTTCGGTGCCGATCCGGGCAAAGCCTTCGTCGGCCAGCGCGCCGAGGCCGACGGCACGGAAATAGGCATCGTCCCAGCGGCGCTCATGGCCGAGATAGGTCCATTTGCAGGTCAGCGTGCAGATCGAGCGTGCCAGGCTGCCGGTCGAGCGCCAGGTCAGATAGTCGGTCAGGTCGAAGAAATGCTCCGCTGCATCGAAGGTGGCAGGCAGGTTTTCGCGCAGCCACAACAGCTTCGGCGTTTCCATTTCCGGCGAGATGGTGCCGCCGACATAGTCGAGCACGGCGTGCTTGCCGGCGTTGATGCGCTGCGCCTGGTCGAGCGCGCGGTGATCCATCCAGACGATAATGTTGCGCTCGCTGTCCCCCGAGCCGCCGACAGCCAGTGGTGCGCCGCCCTTGCCTACCACGACCAGCGAGCAGGTGGCGTCGAAGCCGATGCCGCCAATGTCGCGCCCGGCGAGCCCCGACTTCGTCACGGCCTCACGCACGCTGGCACAGACGGCGCGCCAGATGTCCTGGCTCGACTGTTCGGCGATCTCGCCAGGCTCGAGGAACAGAGCGATGTCGCGCTTGGCCGAGGCAAGGATGGTGCCGTTGCTGTCGAACACCCCTGCCCTGGCGCTGCCAGTGCCGACGTCAATGCCGATGAAGTGGGACATGGGGGGACCTCAGAGGTGGGCAGTAGGGCAGTAGGGCAGTAGGGCAGTAGGGCAGTAGGGCAGTAGGGCAGTAGGGCAGTAGGGAGATTGTCAGCCGTGGGTAGTCCGCCGCAAGGGCAAAGCTCCCCTCACCTACTGCCCTACTGCCCTACTGCCCTATTCCCCTCACAAATCATTGCTCTGCGGCAGGATCACCAGATCGCGAATGGTGACGTTCCGCGGCCGCGTCAGCATGAACAGCACGGCTTCGGCCACCTCGATCGGTTGAATCAGGCCGCCCTTGGCCAATTCATCGTCAAGCTTGTCCTTTGGCCAATCGCTGATCAGCGCTGTGACCACTGGCCCCGGCTGCACCGCGCCGACGCGCAGGCCGTGCGGGGCAACCTGCCGGCGCACCGTGTGGACGAAGGCCTGGATGGCATGTTTGGAGGCGGTGTAGATCGGCTCCCAGACCACCGGCACCAGCCCGGCGATCGAAGAGGTGACGATGATGTCGCCGGTCTTGCGTTCGACCATGTGCGGCAGCACGGCGTGCACGGATCGGAACACCGCGTTGATGTTGAGGTTCAGCACGCGGTCCCATGTATCGGGGTCGCCATCGAGCACAGGGCCGCCGACATAGGCGCCGGCGTTGGCGTGGAAGATATCGAGCTGGCCGGCTTTCTCCAGGATCTGCGGCATCATCGTCGCGACACTGGCCGGCTTCATCAGGTCGATCACCAGCGGGATAGCATTGGGGCCGAGTTCGGCGCAGACGCCCCTCAAGGCGTCTTCGGCGCGATCGACGAGCACGACGCGCACACCGGCGGCAATCAGAGCCCGGGCGCATTCCAGCCCGATGCCCGACGCGGCGCCGGTGATTGCCGCGACTTTTCCACTCAGATCCTGAGCCATGCTTCTTGTCCTCGTACTGTGATTGCGTTCAGGCGCGGCCGTGGGAAACCCGCGAGCGCCGTGCCAGGGAGTCGACGATGACCGCGATCGCCAGAACGGCGCCGGTGATCATGTATCGAAGCGACGACGACAGATCGAGCAAGGTCAGCCCGCTGGCGATCGACTGGATGACGATGATGCCGAGCAGCGCGGAGTAGGCGCTGCCGCGGCCGCCGAACAGGCTGGTTCCGCCGATCACGGCCGCCGCGATGGCGTTGAGGTTGACGTCGCCGGTGCCGGCCTGCTGGCTGGCCGAGGCCAGCCGCGCCGCCGACAGCACGCCGCCAAGGGCGGCAAACATCGAGCACATGACGAAGGCGCTGAGATAGATCGAGCGCACCTTGATGCCGGCGCGGCGCGCTGCTTCACGGTTGCCGCCGACGGCAGTCATCGAGCGGCCCCATTGCGTGCGGGTCAGCGCATAGTTCATCGCCACCACAAGACCGACGAACAGGCCGAACATCCACGGTATGCCCCGCGCCTGGTTGAGGTAGCCGACGATCAGTTCGAGCAGGATGGTCAAGGCGGCGACGCGCACGATGAGGCCGCCAACCGACGGCGCCGACAAATTGACGGCGCGGCGGCGGCTGACGGTGCGCAGGCCGGTGATCAGCATGACGATGCCGGGAACTGCGGCCAGCGCATAGGACAGCCAATCCGGCATGACCAGCAACTGGCCGAAATTCACCAGGTTCGAACCGTAAGGCAGATTGATCGAGCCGGTGGAGCCGAGGATGTAGAGCTGCAGGCCGAGCACGGCGAGCAGACCGGCGAGCGTCGAGACGAAGCTCGGCATGCCGAGCCGGTTGAACAGCAGAGCATAGAGCGCGCCGATGAAGCCGCCGACGGCGAGTGCCGCGAGGATGGCGAGCGCCACCGGCCAGCCCTGATTGACCCACAGCGTGCCGACCATGGCCGAGGCAAAGCCGCTGATCGAGCCGACCGACAGGTCGATCTCGCCAACCATCAGCACGCAGACGATGCCGAGCGCGATGACGCCGACGGTCGAGCAGTCGAACAGAAGATTGACGAGGTTGCTCGACGAGACGAACACCGGATTGAGGGCGGTGAACACGCTCCAGATGATGACCAGCCCGACGATCACCGGCAGCGAGCCGAGGTCGCCGGAGCGGACGCGGTCGAAGAAGGCGCTGATCGCGCCGCCGACGCCGGCCTGGTGCTTGACGCGCACGTCGCTGCGGTCGAGCGCCGTCGAGGCGGAGGTGTCCTGCTTGGGCTCTGCGCTCATGGCCGCTGCTCCTGTGATTGCGCCTGTGCTGCCTTGCGCCGTTCGGCGCGGCGCGACACCGCATTGTTGGCGGCGCCGGTGATGGCGCTGACCAGTTCCTGGTTGGAGGCGTCGGGTTCGAAGACGCCATTGTTGCGGCCCAATCTCAGCACGACGATGCGGTCGGCGACGGCGCGGACGTCCTCCATATTGTGGCTGATCATCAGCACGCCGAGGCCGCGTTCGCGCACCCGGTCGATAAGGTTCAGCACCTCCGCCGTCTGGGCGACGCCAAGGGCGGCAGTCGGCTCGTCAAGCAGGATCACCTTGGGGTCGAGCAGCAGCGAACGCGCAATCGCCACGGTCTGGCGCTGGCCGCCGGACAGCGAGGCGACCGCCTCGCGGACGCTCGGAATACGCGCCGACAATTCATTGAGCAGCGTCCAGGCGCGGATCTCCATCGCCACCTCATCCAGCCGCAGCGGGTTGAGCTCCTTGCCGAGGAAGATGTTGGCGACGACGTCGAGGTTTTCGCAGAGCGCCAGGTCCTGGAAGACGGTGGCGATGCCGAGTGTCAGTGCAGCACTCGGGTCGGGCATGGTCACCTGCTTGTCGCGGAAATTGATGGTGCCCGAGGTCGGCTGGTGGACGCCGGCGAGGATCTTGACCAGCGTCGACTTGCCGGCGCCATTGTCGCCGACCAGCGCCACCACCTCGCCGGCATGAACATCGAGGTCGATATCGGTGAGCGCCGAAACGGCGCCGAAATTCTTCGAAATGCCGCGCAGGCTGAGCACCAGCTCGCCTGCCGAAACCGGTCCGTCAGAGATGTCAGACATCGTGGCAAACCTTTCCGGATGACCGGTCAAGAGTGACTGCGAACTTCCGGCCACCGCAGGGGCGGCCGGAAGGCAGGATCAGGATTCTACGTCTTCCTTTTATGCATGTCGTTATCCCAAAACCGCTGGGCACTTTTGGGCGACATGCATTGTCAGTTGGTGATGCCGAGCTTCTTGCAGCCTTCGGCATAGCGGTCGACGCAAAGCTCTTCGGCGGTGTTGATCTTCTTGTCGATGATCTCGGCCTTGAGGTTTTCCTGCGTCACCACCGCCGGAGTGAACAGCTGCGAGGGCGTGTCGTAGAGGGTCATTTCGGCCTTCGGCGTCTCGCCCGACAGAAGCTGGACGGCGACGTTGGCGGCAGCGGCCGCAACGATCTCACTCGGCTTTGAGATGGTGTTGTACTGATCGCCGGCGATGATCAGCTGCAGGGCGGCGATGGTCGCGTCGTTGCCGGTGACGGGCGGCACCGGATCGACGCCGGCTGCCTTGAAGGCGGCGATGGCGCCACCGCCGGTACCGTCATTGGCGGCGACGACGCCGACGATCTGCGTGGAGAAGCGGGTGATCTGGCCGCTTGCCCATTGCTGCGCCTTCGGCGGCGCCCATTCCGGCGTGTCGAACTCGGCCAGGATCTTGTAGCCGCTGTTGTCGAGGCTCGAATGGATGCCCTTCTTGATCAGCCCGGCGGCCGCGTCGGTCGGTGAGCCGTTGATCTGCAGCAGACCACCGCTGGCCGGATCGACCTTCAGCGCCTTGAGATGCTCGACGAGCGAGTCGGCTATGGCCTTGCCGATGCCTTCATTGTTGAACGAGACGTAGAAGTCGGCAGGTGCCGTCGGGATCGGCCGGTCATAGGCGATGACCTTGACGCCCTGGCTCTGCGCCAGCTTGACCAGCGAGGCGGCGGCGGTCGAGTCGACGGGGTCGAGCACGATCGCCTTGGCGCCCTGCGAGATCACCGAATTGAACTGCTGCTGCTGGCGCGAGGCGTCTGCATCGGCATTCTGGTAGATCACCTTGCAGCCTGGGCAGAGCTTTTTCATCTCGGCGGCAAAGCCGGGATAGTCGTGCTGCTCGTAGCGGGTCGAGGCCTGGTCGGGCATCAGGAAGGCGACCGTGGCGTCGGTGACCGGGGCGGCAAAGGCGGCGGTGCCGCTGAGAAGCGAAAGTGCCAGCGCTGCGGCGCCGGATGATTTCCAAGCAAATCTGGTCATTCTGATATCTCCGTTTGAAGGAATGGTTTCACGAAGCCCTGTCACCACATGGCGCCGGGCCTTGACTGCAAGTCGGTCTGTTGCGAGGAATGACGTCGCACTTGATCCGTGCCACGCATCCTCTTGAGATCGCTGGATTTCAGGACAAGCGATCTCCAGCACGGGACGCCTCCAACGCACCCCGCGTCCTTTCTTCCCAAAAATCTAAAGCTCCTCCCGGTCCTCCCTGTTAGGCGGCAATCTCCGCACTGATGTTTTCCGCCAGCAAAGCCCTGAAGCGCGAAGGCGACATGCCTTTCTGGGTCAGGAACTGGCGGTTGAAATTGGAAATGTTGTTGTAGCCGGCGGCGTAGCAGATCTCGGTGATCGCCATGTCAGCCTCGCTCATCAGCAACTGGCAGGCGAGGTTGATGCGGAGCCGGTTGACGTACTGCACCAGCGCCATGCCGGTGTGACGGCGGAAGCTGCGCGAAAACGCGCTCGGGCTGCGTCCGGCAATCGCCGCCAAATCGCTTTCGCTGAACGGCTCGGTCAGATTGGAGTTGATATAGGCAAGCGCCTTGTTGACGCCGGCCGACATGAAGCCCGAAGGGTCAGGCAGATAGCTGGCGCTGGTCAGGGTCCGCACATCGGCGGCGCGGCTCAAGATATCGATCGTTTCCATGAACAGCGCGATGCGGCGCACGCCTTGCGCCTCGACCAGTTCGGCCAGCACCGGCGCCGCGAGCTTCGCGGTGGCAGCCGAGAACAGCGCGCCGCGGCGGCTAAGCTCGAGAATGTTTTCACAACCGGCAAGTTCGGGTAACGCCGCCGTGGCATCGGCGATGAACTCTTGCGAGAATTGTACGACGCGACCGCGCAACGGCACGCTGGTGCCGGCCGGCACATCGCTGACCCAGTTGTGCGGCAGGTTCGGGCCGGTGAGCACGAGATTGCCGGGTTCGAACTCGCCGATAAAATCGCCGACGAAATAGTGGCCGGTGGTGGCGACGACATGGTGGATTTCGTATTCGGGATGGAAGTGCCAACGCACAGTGTGGAAGGGATAGCCGTGAGCCCAAGCCTTGAACGACTCGCCACGTCTGATCTGGACGACTTCCAAGTCCGGATTCATATCAGTTCCTCCCGGCGCCGGTCCGGTCATGCGACCAGTTGCAGTGCCCTCTTCCGCAGGCCGCGTTTGCCGCTCTCTGCAGTGATCAAAGCTTAGGCGGCAATCCTTGCCGCCGCCACCACGGTGTGTCCATATCACTGATACTTTTTTGACATTCTTGCGGTCGAGGCAACGCGGTTGCGAGCAGGACGGCGTCTCTCGCATCGTACTCCGCCCCGACAGGTGGTCCTCTAGTCCGGCACTCCAAGGCTTCTCAGGGCTTTTTCGTGTCGGTCGAGAATTTCAGCTGTGAAGGGCATCGAGTAGCGAACCGCCCGCAAGGTGAGTTCCGGATATTCGTGCCGACAACGCGCCATATATTGCTGGGCTTCATCCAGACGCCCCGCTTCGACAAGGGCTGGGATCAGCGTTCGCAGTATCCACAAGGCATTCGGATGCTCCGCCAGGATACGCAGATACAGGTCCGCCGCCTGGCCGGGCCGCCCAGCGCTGAAGTGCACGACAGCGAGGCCCAAATGACAGGTATAAACCATGGGGTCGAACGGCCCCAGTCGCAACGACCGCTCGAAACATTCGGCCGCCCGCTCGACCTCATCTCTGTAGGCCGCAACCCAGCCGCTCCTGTTCCACGCGAAGGCTGAATTGGGATCGATCGAACACGCCTTTTCCAGCAGCGCGCCTGCGGTGACGAAATTGCCCGACACGGTGTGGGCAGCGCCGAGCACGGCCAGGGAAAATGGATCGTCGCCGTTAAGTTCGGCAGATCGCTCCGCCAGCCCCAGCGCACGGCGCCGGTCGGCCTCCGGCGAGGTCGACCAATTGTAGATCTTGCGCTGCGCATGGCACCAGGACAGCAGGGACAGGGCCAGTGGATAATCGGGGTCGCCAAGCAAAGCCTTCTCAAGCGTCTCGATGGCGATCGCGTTGTCGTGGCGGCCAAGCGCCCAGACATGCGGCAGACTGCGCATCACCAGATCGTAGGTTTGCAGGTCGCCCGGCCGCTTGCGGCGCGCACGCTCGATTTCCGCCATCTGGATCGACGGCAGAATGGTGCCTGCAACACCCGCCGTCACATTGTCCTGCAGCGCAAACGCTTCCGCGATGTCACCCTTGAAGCCTTCCGCCCAGATCAGACTGCCGGTCTCTGCTTCGACCAATCTGGCCGAGATGCGGAGCTGATCGAGTTGCCGGCGCACGCTTCCTTCCAGCACGTAGCGCACGCCGAGCTCGCGGCCGATGCGCGACAGGTCGAGCGCCTGGCCGCGGTAGGCCAAGGCCGAGTTGCGCGACATGACGAACAAGCCGCGAATGCGCGCCAGCGCCGCCGTGATCTCCTCTACCGTGCCGTCGGCGAGGTAGGATTGCTCCGGGTCCGACGACAGGTTCTCGAACGGAAGCACGACGAGCGACGGCTTGTCGGGGAGCTGAGGCGACGGACGCGCGTCGACAGCTGGCGGCCCCTCCAGCACTTCGCCAGGCAGCATGTAGCCACGGCGCGGCATAGTGCGGATCAACATCTGCGCTGTGTCGCCTAGCGCGCGACGAATGTCGCTGATGCATTGGGTGAGTGAATCCTCGGTGACGACGACGTCGCTCCACACCGCATGCAGAAGCTCGTCCTTCGACACCAGCCGGCCGGCGTTGCGGATGAGAAAAATCAACAGATCGAGCGATTTCGGCCGCAGCGCGATCTCGCCAGAACCGTCGCGCAACACTCCGGCGCGCGTGTCGAGGCTGAAGCCGGCGAAGCGGTAGATCGGCTGTGGCTCAGCGTTCATCGCGATCGTCTGCTCCTCGCAATTTTCAGGGCTTCGTCAGCATTCTTTCAGGCCGCTTTCCGGACACGCATTTCGAAAGAGCGCAATCTCGCACTCAGCGATGAAGGTGGCAAGAAACCGAAGTCGAAACGTCGGGCGAGATCGCTGCAACGATGCGTAGGCCAAGGTAGCGCCGAACGTCGGAAATCACAGCAGGAGGCAACCATGTCCAGCAAGGAGATAAATGCCATGACGACGGCCTATCATTTCATTGATGCCGAAAAAGCCTACCCGCGGCGCGCTTCCTTCCCGCTTTCCCGGCTGTACGAGGCGGCGAAATGGACGCTGTTGTGGCTGCCACGCTTCTGGAAAGCGCGCAGCGAACTGTCAGGTTTGGCCGCCATGAGCGAGTGCGAGCGCCGCGATATTGGCCTCACCGGCTGCGACATCGGCAACGCCCTCGCCTTACCCGTCGACCGCGACCCGACAAAGGTCCTGGCGCAGGTGGTGGCAGATCGCCGCCTTCGCCGCGAACTCTGACGGAAAGCGAATATTGCCTTGGGTTTCTGGGGATATTCGACATGCCCTGTACTGAACGCCGCCGCAGGCGGCGCATAGCTTGCGCAACCTCGACACCCCCAGAGGTCACGCATCCATCGGCTCGCGGTCAAAGCCCCAGATCACCGCCTGCTCATGGCGCTTGATCGGGTGTTTGAAGTTGTCGAAACTCTGGCGGATGTGCTTGGAGAAAGCATCGACGGCAGCGCGCGGCGTGTCTCAGCAGGCCGAGCCAATATGGTCTATTAAATCGGGCGGAAATGATCATCTTAGATCCTGCCTGCGCGCTACTGTCCCTGGTAGGGCGAACCTGGAGAAAAACATGCCCCAGACCGGCATCGGGTCGTTCAACGAGGCCTATTCCGCCGAGAGGGTCGCCTTGGCGCGCAAGGGGAGCCAGGCGGCATGACACGGGCGTTCACCTATTCCGGCAGCCCGGCGCATATCGTCTTTGGCAATGGGGCCTCGTCGCAGGTCGCGGCCTGGATCGAAAAGCTCGGCTGCAGGCGCGCGCTGGTGCTGTCGACGCGGCATCGAGCGGCGGATGGCGAGGCGCTGGCGAAGCGGCTCGGACCGTTGGCGGCAGGCGTGTTCTCGGGTGCGGCGATGCACACGCCTGTCGAGGTTACGGACGCCGCCATCGGCAAGGCAACGGAGGTTCAGGCAGACTGCGTCGTCGCCCTCGGCGGCGGCTCGACCACGGGCCTCGGCAAGGCAATAGCGTACAGTACCGACCTGCCGCAGATCGTCATTCCGACCACCTATGCCGGCTCCGAAGTGACGCCAATCCTCGGCCAGACCGAGAACGGCGAAAAGACCACCGTGCGCGACGCAAAAATCCTGCCCGAGCTGGTCATCTACGACCCTGAACTGACCATCGGCCTGCCGGTGGCGGTGAGTGTCACCTCCGGCCTCAACGCCATGGCACATGCGGCGGAGGCGCTCTACGCACAGGATCGCAATCCGATTTCGACGCTGATGGCGACGGAAGGGCTGCGCGCGCTCAAGGCTGCGCTTCCCGTGCTGGTGAAAGAGCCGAGAAATCTCGACGCGCGCGGCGATGCGCTCTACGGCGCCTGGCTGTCCGGCATGGTGCTCGGCACTGTCGGCATGGCGCTGCATCACAAGATCTGCCACACGCTGGGCGGCTCGTTCGACATGCCGCATGCCGAGACCCATGCGGTGATGCTGCCGCACACGATCGGCTTCAACGCGATGGCCGTGCCCGAGCTGCTCAAGCCTGTCACCGAGATCTTTGGCGGTAGCGCCGGCGGCGGCCTATACGATTTCGCCAAGGCGGTCGGCGCGCCGCTGTCGCTCAGGGAACTCGGCCTCAAGAAAGCCGATCTCGACCGTGCCGCCGAGATCGCGACCAAGAACCCATACTGGAATCCGCGGCCTTTCGACCGCGCCGCAATCCGCGCCCTGTTGCAGGACGCGTGGGAGGGAAGACGCCCGCAGAACTGACCACGGGTTAGGTAAAGCGGCAATCTGCTACAGCCGCGCGCCCAGCCCCTGCCCTTTCGCGCATCGGTGACAGGCACGGCCGGCCCCGCATGAGCGGTGCGCGCCGCTCACGCTTTTGTGCGCGCAAAAAAGTTCGGCGCTCAAAAAGGCCATTGACATCAGCCGTGCTTTCAACGCAAACGTTATATTGTTACTGTAATACAGTTACACAGCCCCGCCTCTCCGGCGACGTACCTTTCAGACTGCAAGGAGACCACGGATGCGTTCCATTCCCTTTCTCGCCGCGCTGCTGGTTGCGGTGCCGCTGCTGACCGGCACGGCCGCCCGTGCCGAAGACAAGCTCACCATTGTGGCGGCGGAGAATTTCTATGGCGACCTCGCGCGCCAGATCGGCGGCAGCAATGTCACCGTCACCAGCATCCTGGCCAATCCCGACGACGATCCGCATCTGTTCGAGACCAGCCCGTCGACGGCGCGCACCATCGCCGACGCCAAGATCGTCATCTACAACGGCGCCGATTACGATCCGTGGATGGACAAGCTGTTGTCGGCCTCGACCAGCAAAGACCGCACGACGATCGTTGCCGCCGACCTGATCGGCAAGAAGTCGGGCGACAATCCACATCTGTGGTACGACCCGGCGACGCTGCCGGCGATCGCCAAGGCGCTGAGCGCCGATCTTGCCAAGCGCGATCCGGCCAATTCGGTGCACTACGAAGCCAATCTCAAGGCCTTCCAGACCTCGCTCGAGGCGATCAACACGGAAGTCGCCGACGTCAAGAAGGCCTATGCCGGCACCGGGGTGACCGCCACCGAGCCGGTGTTCGGTTACATGGCCGAAGCGCTCGGCCTGAAAATGCTGAACTATGATTTCCAGGTGGCCCTGATGAACGACGCAGAGCCGAGCGCAACCCAGGTGGCCGCGTTCGAGAACAGCCTGAAGGATGGCTCGGCCAAGATCCTGTTCTACAATTCGCAGGTGACCGACGAGGCAACGACAAGGCTGCTCGACATTGCCAAACAAAACAAGGTAACCGTCATCGGCGTCACCGAAACCGAGCCGGCGGGACAGACGATCCAGTCCTGGTTCGGCGGCCAGATCGACGCGGTCCAGAAGGCACTCGCCGCCCGCACACAGTGAACGTGACTACCAATGAACGTGACTGCCAATGAACGTGACTGAATGAACGCAATCGAGTTTGACAAGGTCACGCTGACCTATGGGGGACGCCGGGTTTTATCCGACGTCTCCTTTTCGATTCCGCAAGGCGCCTTTGTCGGCCTGCTCGGCGCCAATGGCGCCGGCAAGACGACGATGCTGCGCGCCATACTCGGGCTGATCAAGCCGGCCGGCGGCGCCATCTCGGTGCTCGGCAAACCGCCGACGCGCGGCAATGCCGCGATCGGCTACATGCCGCAGGCACGGCGTGCGCCTGGTGATGTCGGCATCAGCGGCCTCGACTTCGTGCTGAGCGCCGCGGGCGGGCATCGCTGGGGCTGGCCGGTCGCGTCTGCCGCCGAGAAGGAGGCCGCCTGGAAGGCGCTCGAAGCGATCGGCGCCACCGATCTTGCGCGGCGGCCGCTGGCCGAACTTTCCGGCGGCGAGCGTCAGCGCATCCTGATCGCCCAATCGCTCATCGGCGATCCGCAAATGCTTTTGCTCGACGAACCGCTGATCAGCCTCGATGCCGCGCACCAGCGCGCGATCATCGATCTGGTGCATGAGATCGGCGAGCGGTTGGGCATCGCCGTGCTGTTCTGCTCGCACGAGATCAACCCGCTGCTGCGCGCCGTCGACCGCGTGCTCTATCTCGGCAACGGCAATGCGGCGATCGGCTCCGTCGACGAGGTCATCAGCGGCCCGGTGCTGTCGAAACTTTACGGTACCCACATCAATGTGGTGCGGGTTGCCGGCCGTATCTTCGTCATGGCCGACGATGTCGAACTGGAGAGCGGGGCGCATGTCCACGATCTTTGACTATGAATTCATGCGCAACGCTTTCTATGCCTGCACCATTGTCGGCATCGTATCCGGCGCGGTCGGCTACTTCCTCGTGCTCAGGGGCCAGACCTTCGCCGGCCATGCACTTGCCCATGTCGGCTTTCCCGGCGCCACCGGCGCCGGACTGATCGGCCTGTCGCCGTTTTTCGGCCTGACCGTGTTCACCATCGTCGCCGGCATCGGCATCGGCCTGCTCGGCGAGCGTGCGCATCGCGACGTCGCCATCGGCATCGTGCTGACGCTGTCGCTCGGTCTTGGCCTCCTGTTCCTGCATTTCTACACCGCCTTTGCCTCGCAGGCGACCAACGTGCTGTTCGGCAATGTGCTGGGCATCAGCCTGCGCACCGTCATCGTGCTTGCGGTGCTGGCGGTGGCGATCCTTTCCGCTTTGGTGCTGATCGCCCGGCCGCTGCTGTTCGCCAGCCTGCAGCCGGAACTGGCCGAAGCGCGAGGCGTGCCGATCACCCTGGTCTCGATTCTGTTCATGGTGCTGGTCGCCGTCGCCACCTCCGAGGCGGTGCAGATCGTCGGCGTGCTGCTGGTCTTCGCACTGATGGTGGCGCCCGCCGCCACCGCGCTCAGGCTGACCAGCGGCGTCGCCGCCGGCGTGCTGGCCTCGATCGCACTCGCCGTGGTCATCGCCTGGATCAGCCTGTCGCTCGCCTTCCTGACAGACTGGCCAACGAGCTTCTGGATCACGGCGCTGGGCGCTGCCGCCTATGTCATCAGCGGCATGGCGCGGCGCTCCTCAGCGGCGCCGAAGCCTCGATTGGCCGACGGCAATTCATGACCGAACCCTCGGCGTGACAGACCGGCGTGACCGGCTTGCGGGCCAAAAGTGACCCAGGGGCAAATACACCCAAAAAAAGTCAGGTTGAAAACCGCCTTTCCTGAAACGTTTCAGCCGGGAAAAACAAATCGATTCAAGCGCCTAGATGACGACCTGCAGGTGGCATTTCGCTTAGCCCCGAGCTCTCGAAAAGCCCGGAAAACCGCCATTTCCACCACTGTTCGCAGCGACGAATGGCGCCCGCGCGCCGGATTTGAAAAGGCGCCGGCAGGGGTGAAGATCGACCGTCCGGCACCTTGGCGGCCGCCGTTGACAGGTCGCGGGGATGCATGCGTATACCAAGCCATGGGTCACGCCATGGCCGTGGCGGTTGAGACGGGGCTGGGGGGTTTCGTTACAACAGCATTGACGGCCCGGCGCCGGACGAGCGGCATGCACTCAGCGGAGTGCGCCGCTCGCTCTTGGCTAACGCGCCGGCGACCCGACAGCAGCTCGACGAAAAGTTCCAGGCGTTGGCGGCCAAACCTACCCGCGCGATCTGGGTTCAGGCTTGTCCGACGTATCCGATGGATTTGCTGACAGTCTGGCGGAACGCTGATCGTCAAGCTGATCGTGACGTCGCACCGCCTTCTTCTTGGCCTCAGCCGCAACAGCAGTGCCAGTCAGCTTCGGCTTTGCCGCAATCGCATAGTCGGCTCTATTCGTTCGGTAGTCCGTTGGAGTGGCCATCTGTTTTTGATACTCCTGATGGACATAAACGCGGTCGAGCGCCAAGACGTTCCAACTGCTGTAGGGCCCTCACCGGCGACTGGCACCCCATCGTCCTCTCGGCAGACGACGTCGATCAGGCAAGCCTGACGACGTCGATCAAGCAAGCTTGACGACGAAATGCTTGGTCACCGGCTCGAGGATCTTCCAGGTGCCCTTGAAATCGGCTTCGACCACAAACGCATCGCCGGGGCCAACCTCGACCGGTGTGCCGCCATCCGGCGTGATGATGATGCGGCCGGCGATCATGTGTACGAATTCGTAGTCGGTGTAGGTGGCGTGGTAAGTGCCGGGCGAGGCCCGCCAGGTGCCCGACATCACCTTGCCGTCTGCGGTGGTGTGCTGCACGGCGGTCTGCATGGTCGGGCTGCCCTCGACAGCGACCCAGCCCGGCAGGTCTTCGCCATCAGCATGCTCGACGGCGCCGAATTTGAGGATGGTGGTGTTGGTCATGGAGGGCTCCGTTCTGCCGGCATTGGCTGCCGGTTGGATAGCCGATGCCCATGAGAGGAGCAACGCCCGCGGTGAGCCAAAGCTCCCTCTACACGGGAAGATTGGCAGTTGATCTCCCCTTATGTTGCACTGCGTTAGATTTGTTGCATTGCGATATCGGCGCGTGGGGCCGACCCTTTGCCAGGGTGGGATTTTAACGAACTACACGAGGTTTTCGATCGTGTCAGCATCGTTCCGGCCTGATATCGAAGGGTTGCGTGCACTGGCGGTGGCGGGCGTGATCGCCTTTCATTTCGGCCTCAGTGGACTGCCCGGCGGCTTTGCCGGCGTCGACATATTCTTCGTCATCTCGGGCTATCTGATTACCCGCCACCTGCTCGCCGAACTCAGCGAGACCGGCCGGCTGAACCTGTGGCGCTTCTACGCCAGGCGCGCCCGGCGGCTCTTGCCGGCGTCGCTGTTCGTCATCCTTGCGACGCTGGTGGCCGGCGCCTTCATCCTGTCGCCGGAGGAACAGTCGCTCTATTCCAAGGGCGCCATGTACGCCTCGGCCTACATGATCAACCTTTGGCTGATCCGCTGGTCGTTCGACTACTTCGCGGCGGATGCGACCAGCAACCCGTTCATCCATTTCTGGTCGCTGTCGGTGGAGGAACAGTTCTATCTCGCCTGGCCGGCGCTGCTGCTGCTGGCGGCATGGCTGCGTCCCGGCAAGCGCGGCGCGATCCTGGTGATCGGCATTGCCGGCCTCATCTCGTTCGCCGTCTGCGCCTGGCTCACCACCATGGCGCAGCCCTGGGCCTTCTATTTCTCGCCGCTGCGCGCCTGGGAATTCGCCGCTGGCGGGCTGGCGACCATGGTGCCGCAGAAATTCTGGCAGGACCGCCCACGTCTCGCCGCGCCGCTGGCATGGCTCGGCCTGGCATTCATCGGCGGCGCCTATCTCAGCTTTACCGAGGACGCCCCCTTCCCCGGCTTCATGGCGCTGATGCCGGTGACCGGCACCGTGCTGTTGCTGCTGGCGGGAGCGGCCGGCGCCAGGAATGGCCCCAGTGCCGGCCTGGCGCTGCCGCCCCTGCAGTGGGTCGGCAAGCTCTCCTACTCGCTCTATCTCTGGCACTGGCCGGTGATCGTCTATGCCGCGACGCTGGTGCCCGAGCTTTCGCCGCTGCAGCGGCTCGGCTGCATGGTGCTGACGCTGGCGCTGTCGCTGTTCACCTACCATGTCATCGAAAACCCGATCCGTCGCAACGGCTGGCTGATGGCCAACGCGGCGCGGGCGCTGGTGCCGGCTGTCCTCCTCACCGGCACCGGCGTCGCAGCCGCCTACGCCAATGCCAGGCTGGTCGTCCACGATCTCGACCCGCAGCAGCGCAGCATCGCCGCCAGTGCGGCGCGCCCCTCCACTGCCCGCAAGGCCGGCTGCGTTCTCAGCTATGAGACCGTGACGCCAAAGCCTTGCATGTTCGGCACCAGAACCGCGGGGCATACGATTGCACTGTTTGGCGACTCGCACGCCGACCACTGGTCGACGCCGCTGATCGAGGCGGCTGAGAAAAACAACACCAGGGTCGTCACCTGGCTCAAATCATCCTGCCGGGCCTCGCGGATGACGGTCTGGGTGAGCAAGCTGAAACGCGACTACACCGAGTGCGACCAGTGGCGCGAGCGATCGATCCGACAGATCATCGCCGCGCGGCCGAGCCTGGTGGTGATTTCGGAGATCGCGCAGTCGAGTTTGCGCAAGATGTCGGTCGGCATGCAGATGCCCGAAAGCCGGGATGCCGAGGCGCGGGCCGGCCTGCGCGCGACGCTGGAAGCGTTCAGCCGGGCCGGGCTGAAGGTCGCCTTCATCCGCGACGTGCCGTTCAACGACGACCATGTCGACACCTGCGTGGCGCGCGCGCTGTGGCGCGGGCAGACGCCGTCGATGTGCGACCAGAAACGGACCGAGGCCGCCAACGACGCCGGCGCGGCGATAGAGCGCGACATCGTGCGCACGGTGCCCGGCGCCAGCTACATCGACCTGACCAACCAGTTCTGCGACCGGAACACCTGCCACGCCTTCATCAACGGCAAACTCGCCTACCGCGACCGCCACCACCTGGCGACACCGTTTGCGGAATCGCTGGAACCGGTGGTGGAGAAGGCGGTGGTTGAGAGGGTGGTGAGATGAAAACAGCGGGGGCGCTGGCGGCCTGACCTTTCTCCTCGAGGGACGGGTCACATTGATCCGATCTGTCCCCTCCCGGATCGGGCAAATGCGGGTGAGAGGTGTTCCCCAGGCTGGAACACATCTCACCCGGCTCCAGCCTGTCGGCAGCCACGCCAGGCCGGAGAACCCGCCGAGGGCGCCTATGCGCCGGTTTCCTTGGCCACCTTCACATCAACGGTCATCCCCAGAAAACTCGAGGCACTGCCGGAGTAGCTTCCAGAAAGCGGTATGGCTTGTCGAGGATGCCGGGCCACGGCCACCCTGATCAAATCCCGGTTGCCGACAATGCCATTGGTGGGATCGAACTCGACCCAGCCGGCGCCAGGCAGGTAGACCTGGCACCAGGCATGCGTCGAGCCTCCGCCGCGCACATCCGCACTGTCGCGGCTCGGCACATAGACGTAGCCGGTGACGAAGCGGGCGGCGAAGCCGAGCGAGCGAACCGCCTCCATCATGAAAAGCGCAAAGTCCCGGCATGTGCCTTTGCGCAGATGCAAGGTCATCAGCGGCGGCTGCGTCCCGGTTTCGAACCGCCGGGAATAGACGAAGCTCTCGTGGATGGCATAGCAGAGCGTCATCAGCAATTTGCCGGTCTCGGTGTGTCCCGTGGCACTGACGAACTGTCGCGCCCATTTGCCGACCTCGTCGTCGTCGTCGAGATGATGGCGCTCCATGGTCTGAGCGAGGTCGGCCGCCTCGTCGGGATCGTAGGAGAATGGATAAATCAGCGCGGTCTCATCGATGCGGAAATCGGGCGCATGCTGCGGCGTGTGATCGAGCCGGATGTCTGTGGCGAAACGGAGTTCCTTGGCCGAACCCTCGAAATCGATCACCGCAACGCAATTGCCAAAAACGTCATGGATCCAGCCAACCGCCTTCGGTTCGGGGTCCACGGACAAAGCATGGTCCAGCAGCCGCTGATCGAAACTGTCGCGCGGCCGACACATCACCCGATGCTCGCCAAAGCTCACGGGCTGGCGATAGCGATAGACGGTCGTGTGCTTGACTGAAAAAATCGGCATCGGCACTCGTCGTTAAATTCACCTGCGGCGCGATCATATAGTGTTTTCCTCATACTTCCGATGGGTCCTGGTCGGAGCCGACCCGACCTATTCCGCTGAAGGCGCCCCCTTCCGGGATGAGTCGCGAAAGAGCGACGCCTTGCCGAGAGACGGCTCCATCATTGCGTGCTGGGTGAAAGCGCGATGACAATCGGATGGTCGCTGAGCGTAATTTCGAGCGAACGCACGTTGCTCAGAGTTTGGACCGGCTCAACGCCAATTGTTGGATCGTAGGTTCTTACCGACGCGCGCGTGTCGCCAAAATGGACCGTCACGCGGTCTTGGCCGCTCAACCGTTCGTCCCACACGACGAGTTGGAACGTGCCGTCGCTGTGCTGCAGGAGCAGATCATGAACGGTCTCGGGTTGGTCTGCGATCGTGAAGTCGAGCTGGCCGGGTTTGGCGAGGATACCTCTGTCCGCCAAAATCGCAGTAAGGTTGTGAAGGTAGATCGCCGCCTTGCGGGGTGAATAATCCGCCTTGTAGAAGCCGAAAGATTGGTTGCCGCCTTCGTCAGTACGGTCCCGCAACAGATAGACCGATGTATAGGCGTAGCCGCGCTTGAACTGCGCGAGGTACAAGCTCATCAAATTCAAGCCGTGCATTTGTTCCGTGACCGCACCTCCGATGGTGGTCCCGGTCTCGGTCGTGACACGCGGCAGCGTATCGAGTTGCTCCTGGGTGTAGCCCCGAAACCCTCTCGCCCATGTCACGCCGAAATTGCCGAATAGCCCGTCCACCCTGGATGCGGCGGTTGGATCGGCAGCGTGCCACGTCTTGTTGTCGGCCGGATACGGCGAATGTGAGTGATAGATGTAGTTGTGCACATTGGCGTAGTCGGCATACGTCGTGCCGTCTGGCATCCCGGTTCCGGCGCCGGGCGGGATCGTAAGGAACTGAAGCCCGACATTGTCTTTCTGCGCGCCGGATTCCGAGATCGACCAGACAGGATATTTCGCGAGCACAGGATCACTTTTGACGGCCTGGTACAGATCGCGCTGAAGCTTTGCGACGGCCATCCACGAGCGCTCGCTGCCGCCGCCCTTCTCGCCCTGATAGGTGACACCCCAGTTGTTCGGCTCGTTGTTGCCCTCGAATGCGAGCAGCGCGCCGGCTTCAGCAAGCACCTTGCCTGTTTCGACCAGCTTCTTCAGATCTGTCCCACCACTGACAAATCCCCAATTCAGGCGCACGCCGGTTTCGCGATGCAGATCGAGAAAGGTTTGGATGGTTGTGGGGCCGTCGTCGCTCAGACCTTCTATTCCCGCCCTTACCCATCGAAAGCCGCAATAGCGGACCATGTCGATCGTTCTGTCCAACGGCTGGCCTCGATCGGGGAATGTGGTAACGACGCCGATGCTATTGAGAAAGTCGTTCGTCGCAATGGCGGTTTGGGGCGCTGCAAACGAATGGCCGGGGGGCACCACAGCCAGCGCCAACCAGGCGACGACGAGGGAGCAATGCATTTTGGAAGGGGTGATCATCACCTGAGCCTCACTAACCCACATCTCGCCATAGCGCATAAGCCGGTGCTCGCGAAAGCTCACCTTCTGGATGTAGACGGCGGTGTGCTTGACTGAAAAATCGGCATCGGCTTCTGTCGGGAAATTGGCCCGCGGCGCAATCATACGGTGTTTTGGGCATGCGTCCGATGGCGCATGTTTTGGGGGCGTGCGCGCGTGTTTGCGATACAAGCTGCCCTTTGCGGCCAGATGGCGCAGGCGCCATTCCCAAGGCCAGCTATGTGACCAACCAGTTCTGCGACGCCAAGACCTACCATGTCTTCATTGGCGGCCGGCTCGCCTACCGCGACCGCCACCATCTGTCGACGCCGTTTGCGGAATCGCTGGAGCTGGAACGGGCGCTATTTTAGGAGGGGACGGTAGAATGAAGAGAATGGACGGCGCTACCCGCCCCGCCCCATCATCCCCTCGAACCCATCCGCCAAATTCGCCGCCGCTTCCACCAGCATCGAGCGCACGCTTTTCGGGCGGCCGGGCGTCGTGTTGGCGTCGAGCAGCACTGGCTGGCCCTGGTGGATGACGAAATCGAATTTGCCGTAGTCGAAGCCGAGTTTTTGGCGCAGAAGGCGCAATTCGTCGGGCACCGGCACCGGCTCGCGCCTTATCGTCTCGGAGGCTTTGACCACGGCGTTGGGCGAAACATAGCGCGCGCAGCGTTCGCGCGTTCCGCAGAACACCCAGATGCGGGTGCCGAAACCATCGGCGACGATTTCCGGGATGAATTTTTCCACCACCAGATCAGGCCGTTCGAGCAGCTCTGAGGGCACGTCGCCGCGCGTGGCGAAAACTTCGTAGTGGGGCATTTCGCGAGCGCCGGGAAAGGGCAGTTCGCGGCCGTGGCGCGCGGCGCGCAGATTGAAGCGCGCTTCGGGCAGGCCGTGGTGGTTGAGGTTGCTCTTGACGATCACCGGCCCGCGCCAGCCGTCGCCGTCGCGCAGCAGCGCCCGGCTGATGCGGCGCTTGGAAATGTCGGTGACGCCGAGATTGAGGCACAGCGGAAAGCGGCCGGCATAGTCGACACAGTCCTGCGGCACGACGGTGGCGTCGACACGCAGGATGGCGCAGTCGGCATCGGGCGGGTGTGACAGGCCGCGCAGCCGCGTGACACGGTGTCCGCGCCGCTCGAGCTCGGCCAGGATGTCGAACAGCATGTACGGGCTGTCGCGCCGGCGCAGCGGGCGCCACGGCGTCTCGAACCGGTCATATTCATGCGTGACCACAGCGATGTGCGCCACGTGTGCTCCCCCAAGCGGCGACGCGCATATTCAAACGGTTTTGGTGGGATCGCAAGGATGGGTGCCGGCGGGGACAACCGAGCGAAAGGCGCTGCGCCTGCCCGGCTTGCAAATCTCAACCTAAATGCCATCTAGATCACAGGCGCACCGCCGGTGCGCCGTCATCCATGGAGGCAAAACTTGACGCAGCGAAGCGGCAGTGCGGACCTGCCGCTGCATGGCGGGCGGGTTCCGAAATGGCTGGGCGATCGCATGACGCGGCTGGGCGCGGTGCTGTGCGGGGCGATCATCCATCACTATGGCCGCGACGAGCTGTTGCGGCGGCTGGCGCATCCTTTCTGGTTCCAGTCCTTCGGCGCCGTCATGGGCATGGACTGGCACTCGTCGGGCATCACCACCTCGGTCGTCGGCGCGCTGAAGCGCGGGCTGAACCCGATGTCGCGCGAGCTCGGCATCCATGTCTGCGGCGGGCGCGGCGCGCATTCGCGCAAGACGCCGCAGGAACTGGCGGCGATCGGCGAGCGCGTCGGCATCGATGGCGCGGCGCTTGCCACCGCCAGCCGCCTGGTCGCCAAGGTGGACAGTGCGGCCGTGCAGGACGGCTTCGACCTCTATCTGCACGGCTTCATCGTCACCGACGACAGCCGCTGGGTGGTGGTGCAGCAAGGCATGAACGGCGACAGCCGCCAGGCGCGGCGCTACCACTGGCTGTCGGAAGGGCTCACCAGCTTTGTCGACCAGCCGCATGCGGCTATCGAGGGCGAGACCCAGGGCGAGATCGTCAACCTGACCGACCATCGCGCCGAGCCATCGCGGACCGGGCAGCTCGACCTGTTGAAGACCATGAGCCCGGAGCAGATCCTTGACGAGCTTGCCGTGCTGGAGCCGCCGACGAAAGCGCCCGCGAAACCAGCCGTGCAGCCGATGCTGCCCAATCTGGTGATGCCGGCACACCACGACGTGCGCGAGAGCGACATCGTCATGCACCGGCTGCACGGCAACATCTCGGCCGCCATCGAAAGCGGGCCGACGGATTTTCCCGAGCTGCTGCTGGTGCCTGGCGTCGGCGCGCGCACGGTGCGGGCGCTGGCCATGGTGGCCGAAGTGGTGCACGGCGCGCCTTGCCGCTTCTCCGATCCGGCGCGCTTCTCGCTCGCCCATGGCGGCAAGGACCGCCACCCCTTCCCGGTGCCGCTGAAAGTCTATGACGAGACGATCGCGGTGCTGAAATCGGCCGTCGGCAAGGCAAAGCTCGGCCGCGACGAAGAGCTTGGCGCGCTGCAACGGCTGGATGGCGAAGCGCGGCTGCTGGAGCGCTACGTCACTGGGCCGAGCCTGAAGGAGATTGTCGCCGGCGAGTTCGACCAGTCGCATCTGCTTGGCGGGCGCAGTGTGTTCGGGTGGGAGAAGGCGCCGGATGCTGGCGAGGCGGCGAAGCCAGACAAGAAAGGCGCCTGGAGCAGATTCAGAGATTGATTCACTGAACCGCCCCAAGTGCTTGTTTTTATACGGTCCCTTGCTGGTTCACATGCTGGGTTGATGGCTGGGACAGCTAAGGGTTCAAGATCTAAGGATGATGCTGACAGGTGGCTACGGTGGCTACCCTCATCCCGCGTGCACCCGAGCGCAGGGTTGTTCACATCTTGCAAAACTTTGGAACGAGGTTGCGTCTCGGGGATTGTATTAGATCAACCTTGAACAGGAGGCAGCCATGAAAAAGCTCCTGCTTGCTTCGATTGTCGCTATCGCCGCAGCCTCGGCGATGGTCGTCCCGGCGAG
Source organism: Mesorhizobium sp. PL10 (assembly GCF_053714315.1). NCBI lineage: Bacteria > Pseudomonadati > Pseudomonadota > Alphaproteobacteria > Hyphomicrobiales > Phyllobacteriaceae > Mesorhizobium > Mesorhizobium sp. PL10. The sequence continues at coordinate 72,912 of NZ_JBSKBR010000017.1, forward strand.
TGCCGGCGGGCGGGTCGTGATCGGCATCGGTAACGGCTACTATGACGATTACAATGGCGGATATCGCGACTATTACGGCGATCGCTACGCTCCTCGCCCCTATTATCAGTATGATACCTACGACAACAGCTACAGGTATCACAGGTACCACAGGCATCATCGCCGCTGCCATATAGAGCTGGTCAAGCATTGGCGCCATCACCACAGGATCATTGAGGAAATCCGCGTTTGCGAACGGTGATCCGATAGCGTGAACCGGGCCCGGCCGGCATCTGTCGGCCGGCCGCTCGCCTGTGCGGACTGGCCTTATCGCGGCTTGCGCATCAGCATCATCCCGTAATGCACGGCCAGCAGGTCGAGCCCGACCTTCAGCAGCTTCACCACCACATCCCGCCCCTCGCCGGTGCGCTCGGCGAGCGACTTCACCGACTGGCCTTCGAGGCAGATCTGGCGCACGGCGTCAGCCAGTTCCCAATGCGCCAATGCGGCATTGGCGCCGGCATGGGCGCGGCCGGTGTTGAGCATGCGGTCGGGAATGCCGCCATTGATGCGGCTTGAATCGACGCGTTCTTCCCACGGCATCGGCCGCAGCCCTTCGCGCGAGGCGCGCTCGAAATCATCGCGAAAGCGCTGACCGGCCTCGCGCTGCTGGCGCGTCAGCGAGGTGATCCCCACCAGCGGATCGACATTACGCACCCGCACGATGCCGCCGGTCGTGGTGTAGCCGCCATTGGAGACCTCGTAGACGCGACGCGCCTCCTCGGTGCCGACGCTCAGCCGCTTGCGGCCGAAGCGGTCGTCCTTCAGCGCGAAGTCATGGCCGATCTCGCGGCGGATACGCACCTGCTCGGCCTCGTCCTTGGGGAGTTTTGGCGGTTTTGCTTTCTGCGCGGCTTTTCTGCTCATCGGGTGGTCCTTGTTGGGATTTGTGTTGAGCTGGACTTGGGTTCCTCGCCCCATGAAATGGGGAGAGGTGGCGGCGAAGCCGAGATGGAGAGGGGCAGCGCGGCGGCTGTGAACCAACTCTCACCGAGCACGAAGCCCTCGTCCCTCACCGGTTCTGGCTTCGCGGACGTCCCCCTCTCCGTCTCGGCTTCGCCGAGCCACCTCTCCCCCGCGTTGCGGGGGCGAGGAACCGAGCCTAGCCGCCTAAACCACCTCGGCCACAGGCCGGTGGAAGCGCGCCTGATGGTAGGCGCAATAGCTCTTCAGAGCCCTTGTGCGCAGGCCGCAGCACAGCATCTCGGGCCCCGACCGGCTGCCGGGCGCATCGTTTTCAGGGTCTTCCTCCAGCGTCAGGTCGAGCGGCGCGCGGCAGCGGTCGAACAGGCAGTCGATGAGGCGCATGGCGGCGACATGCGGCTGGCGCCCGATGGCGGCAGGGCGCGGCGCCGGGATCTTGAAACGGTAGATTTCGCCATCCACCACCAGCCGCCCCTCACCCGGGATCGAACGTGCCGGCCGAGACGACAGTGGCTTGGCCAGTGGCTGACGGACCGGTTCGGCGACCGGCATGGTTGGTATTGCGTGCTTCGAAGCGTCTGGCCGCCTTGCGAGCGTGCCCTGCTGCACCGGCGCGGTCTTCCTGGCCGTAGTCTCGTTATCCGCAGTCTTCCGTGTGGCATTCTTCCTGGGCCGGCCGCCGGATCGGCCGCCCTTGGGATTGGCGAAGCCGATGGTCTTCAGCGCAGCGTTGCGGTGGACGATGCCGATGATGGCGTTGCGCGAGACCGGGCTGCCGCGCAACGCCGTAAAGCGGACGGCGATCCTGGTTGCCGACAGGCCGTCTTTCAACCAGACGGCAATCTCCTGCAATTCGGTGTCGGTATAGGCAGTCATGTCGGATCCATTGATTTGCGCGCAAAGGCGAGCGCTCGGCCTGACGGCCGGGCAGGTTCAAAAGAGTGTGGTTTGATGTCGTCAGGCGGCCGGCAGGGCGCCGGCGACGAGGTTTCGCAATGCGGCTTCGGCCGCCATCCTGGTGAGGCCGGAAACCGCTCTGCCCGTCAGCCGGTCGAACAGGATGACGGTGCCGTCTTCGGTGCGGATACAGGAGACGCCGCCGGCATCGGCGGCGCCCTGAGGCAGAGAGGTGGCCGGAGCCGGGAGAGGAACGGCTCCGGCCACTCCGGTCGACAGGGGGAGTTCGACCGGATCCGGGGCAAAAGCCCCGGTTTGCGTCCGGACCGGGGAGGAGGACAGCCCGGACGATTGGAGAAAGCTTACGATGCCTGCGGAAACGCTTGCGGTTTGTTCGATCATGCGCTAAGCGTACGATATGTACGAAACGCACGCAAGCGAAATCGTACAATACGGACGATAATTTTCAGGCAATTTGTACGATGCAGGAACCGAAGCACAGATTGCAGCAGGCACGGGCGGAGGCGGGTTATGCCTCGCCGAGCGATGCCGCGCGGGCATTGCGCGACATCAACAAGAACACGCTGATCAGCCACGAGAACGGCAACCGGCCGCTGTCGCGCAAGGCGGCGGAGAAATATGGCCGCCTGTTCGGCGTCGATCCCGGCTGGCTCTTGTTCAATGGCGAGGGCGGCAGCCTTTCGGGCGGCCATTTCGGCTTTGACGAGGCGGGCCGGCAGATCCCGATGCCGTCGCTGGCCACGGTCGACGTGCCCATCGTCTCGTGGATCAGCGCCGGCGAACTCGGCAGCCAGGACATGGTGGTCAATCTCAGCGATTATCCGACCATCCCCACCACCGATCTCGAGCAGGGCCAATGGATCGCGCTGCGCGTCGACGGTCCGTCGATGAACAAGATCTCGCCGCCGGATTCGATCATCTTCGTCAACCTCAGGGACAAGCGGCTGGTGACCAATGGCTGCTACGTCATTTCGGACGAAAGCGGCCAAGCCACCTACAAACGCTATCGCCCCAACGAGAACCCGCCCTTCCAGCCGGCCTCGTACATGGACATCCCGCCGCCGGCGCTGGAAGGCGCCATCACCATCATCGGCCGGGTGAAGCGCTCGATGATCGATATGTGAGGGGCTACAGCCGCGGCACCGCTTTGCCTTCGGCCTCGAAATCTGAACGTTGCTCTTTCTCGACGCCGCAATTTCTGCTTGCATGGCAAGCAGCCGTCGGTGTCGGCCGAGGTCAATGGTTTTCGGGGGAGAACCGGCGAAATGACGAACCGGGAAGGCGTGGGCGAAAGCCGGCTGATACGGCTGGTGCGAAAATGGCGCCTGCCGCTGTTGCTGCTGCTGACCGGCCTCGTCGCGGTGGACGTCCGCGGCGCGATGGGGATCGCCGCCAATCTCACCTATGCGGCCTGCATCGGCAATGCGGCCGACCCCAGCCGGCGGATCGAAGCCTGCACGCAAATCATCGATAACCAGGCCGACGCTCCTGACAAGCGTGCGACAGCCTACTTCAAGCGCGCCTACGCCTGGTCCATGGAAGGTGATCTCGACCGCGCCATCGCCGATAGCGACCAGGCGATAGGCCTCAATCCTGAATACGCATCCGCTTACTACAACCGAGGCTACGACTGGGCCACGAAAGGCGATTACGACCGGGCCATTGCCGATTATGGTCAGGCGATCGCCTTCGACCCGAAAAGCAGCGCTGCTTACAACAACCGAGGCCTTGCCTGGTCGTACAAGGGCGACAATGACCGGGCCATCGCGGATTACAACCTGGCGATCATCGCCGATCCCAAGAACGCATCCGCATACCTCAACCGGGGCGGCGCATGGGCGGCGGAGGGTGCCTTCGATCACGCCATCGCCGACTACAACCGGGCCATTGCCCTCGATCCGACACTCATCGGGGTCTATGAAAACCGTGGCCTGAGCTGGGGCGGCAAAGGCGACTACAACCGCGCCATCGCCGATTTCAACGTGGCTATCGGCCTCGATCCGAAACGCGCCTACGCCTACTACGGCCGGGGCCTAGCCTGGTCAAACAAGGGCGACGACGACCGCGCCATCGCCGACTACGACAAGGCCGTGGACCTCGACCCGAAGTTGGTCGATGCCTACTACGCGCTGGGCCTCGCCTGGGCGCACAAGGGCGACCACGACCAGGCCATCGTCGACTACGACCAGGCAATCGCGCTCAATCAGAAATCCGCCGATTTCTACAACGCCCGAAGCGCCTCCTGGAAGGCGAAGGGGAACCGCGAACGCGCCGAGGCCGACCGGAAGACGGCGGCAAGCCTCGGAGGGAAGTAGTTGCCAGAAAGGAAGGTCGCGTTCCTTCGCACCCCCCTCTGACCTACCGGCCATTTCCCCCGCAAGGGGGGAGATCAGCAGTTCGAGCCCTTACGCCAGAAACTCGTTCGTGAAATACGCTCCAAAGTCCGGTCGCTCCTTCAGCGCCTTGCTGTCGGCGTCGAGCAATATTCCGGCGTTGAAGAGGTAGGTTCCGATCGCCTCGATCTTGGCCTTGTCGATGGTGCCGATGACGCCGGCCTCGCTTCTGAGGAAGTGCCCGTCGACCAGCATCTTCAGCGAGGCGTGGATCAGGACCGGGTCGGTCAGAGCATCCTTGTTGGAAGCGACCAGGAGATCGCTGGCTTCCTGCGGGTGGTCGACGGCAAACTGATAGCCGCGCCGCGTTGCCTCGACGAAGGCCGACGCCGCCTTCGGGTTTGCCTGGAGATAGGCATCGCTTGAGGCAATGAGGGTGGTGTGCTCGTCGGGCACGCCGTAATCGGCGTAGCGGAAGCTGCGCTGCCTGATGCCTTTCAGTTCGGCATCGACGCCTTCCCAGGTCGAGACCTCCAGCGTGAAATCGACAGAGCCGTTGGCCAGCGCCTCATAGGCCGAGGTGCCGAGCGTCACCGTCTCGAAACTGCTCTTGCCGCCATCGTGGCGGATGATGGTCGAGATCAGCGTGTTTTCCCAGGCGCTGCCGAAGCCGCCATAGGTCAGGCCGTCAAGATTCCTAGGGCTCTTGATCTCGCTGCGATCCGCGTTGAAGACCAGCCGACCGGTCTCCTGCTGCACCACGGCGTAGACCGCCTTGAGATCGGCGCCGGCGGCGCGCTGGGTGAACAGGCCAACGCCGGCAATGCCGAAATCGGCGACGCGGCTGGCGACCAGCGTGCCGGCGCCGGTGTCGCCATAGGGCAGGATGTCGACGTCGAGCCCGGCCTCGTCGTAGAAACCCTTGTCGCGGGCCACGAACAGGCCGATGTGGTTGGTGTTGACGGTCCAGTCGAGCGCGACGGTGATTTTTTGCGCAGCCGCATGAGCGCGCGAGGCCAGCGGCAGTCCGGCAGCCAGCGTCAAAAGCAGGGCTTGCCGGCGGGTGAAGTCGGTCATGATGATCTCCTTTGGAGGGTCTGCGGGAACGAGGCTCGGTCAGCCCCGGGATTGAGCAGCGTGTCGAGGATTTCGGCTTCGAGCACCGCTGCCTGGCACGCGGCATCGCCGCCGGTGGCGCGCGGGCGTGGCAGCGGCACGGCGATCTCGCTGATGATGCGGGCTGGCCGCGCCGACAGCACATAGATGCGATCGGAGAGGTACACGGCTTCGCGCACATCATGGGTGATCAGCAGCGCCGTCCAGCGGTGGCGCCGCCACATGCCTTCCAGCCAGCGCTGCATGGCCATGCGTGTCAGCGCATCCAGCGCGCCAAAGGGTTCGTCGAGCAGCAGCATGTCGCGCTGTTGCACCACGGTGCGCAAAAGGGCGGCGCGCTGGCGCATGCCGCCGGAGAGTTCCGCCGGCCAGGCGCACTCGAAGCCGGCAAGGCCGAATTCGGCAAACAGCGGCGCGACCTGCTCGCGAGCGGCCCGGCGTGGCACGCCCTGCACTTCCAGCCCCAGCGTCACATTGTCGATGACGCGCCGCCACGGCATCAGCGCATCGCGCTGCGGCATGAAGGCGAACGGGCTGCCCTGCAATCGCGCGCCGTCGAAGCGCATGTCGCCCTCGCCTTTCAGCGCGCCGATCAGCACTTGGAACAGCGTCGACTTGCCGGCGCCGGAGGGGCCGAGGATGGAGACGAACTCGCCGGCCGCGACATGGAGCGAAATGCCGGCAAGCACCTCCAGTGCACCGAAGTTTTTTCTGACGTCGCGGAGTTCGAGACGCGTCATTGGCGGCTCTCTCCCGAAGGCTTGCGGTCGCGGCTCTCGTTCCCGGCATTTTCCCAGGGCATGGCGAGGCGCTGGATGAGCACCGCAAGGCCGAACAACGCAAGCGTGAGCGCCGCGCTGACGGCGACGGCGGCCAACACCAGATCGGGGCGAAAATTGTTCTTGGCGTTGAGCATGTAGATGCCCAGCCCCTTCGCCGCGCCCGCATATTCGGCGAAGATCGCGCCGACCACGGCATAGGTGATGGAGATGCGCAGCCCGGCGAAGAAATAGGGCAGCGCCGAAGGCAGCCGCGCCAGCCAGAAGGTGCGCCAGCGCCCTGCCCCCATGGCGGCGAGCATCTGGGAAATCTCCTTGCTCGTCGCGGCGAACCCCTCGACCAGCGCCACCATCATCGGGAAGAAGGTGACGAGCGCGACCAGCAGGATCTTTGGCATCAGCCCGAAGCCGAACCACAGCACGATGAGCGGCGCGATCGCCACCAGCGGCAAGGTCTGGCTGACGATCAGCAGCGGGAAGAGCGCGCGGCGCAGCGGGGCCAAGAAATCGACCAGCGCCGACAGCACGAAGGCAGCCACCAGCGAGCAGGCAAAGCCGGCTGATGTGGCGCGGATGGTGGGAAGCGTGTTTTCGGCGAGTGCTGCGCGATTATCCCAGGCCTGCAGCAGCACGCGCGACGGCGCCGGCAGCATGGTGGGCGCTGCGCCGCCATAGCGGGCATAGCATTCCCACGCCGCGAGGAGCAGGGCGAAGGAAAGGGCGGCGGGTGCAGTTCTGGCGATGACTGAGGCCACAGCTGATCTCCCCCCTTGTGGGGGAGATTGGATGTCGCCTCCGCCATCGCCAATCGCCGAAGCTTCCCCTTCGCCCTGCAGCTCAAGGTCAGATGTGAAGGCATCTCCTCCACGCAATGGGTTGGGCAAAACAGCCACGGCAATTTCCCTCGACGGCACGCGAAAAAGCGCGGCTCAGACGGCGCTCGGGCTGTTCGCCGAAATCGTGATGTCGAGGGTGACGTGGCCGGCGCCGGGGCCGAAGCGGCAGAAGGCCTCCGTGAGCGTTGCAAACACCGCGCCGGCATCGCCACGCAGTTTGGTGCAGAAGTTCTTTGAGCGATCAAAGACGCCGGACTGCTTCAGGAAATCGATGCAGCCATAGATTTCATCCATATGGTCGCCCGTGCCCATCACATAGAGCGAGAACTGCGCTGCCACCGGCTGGTCGGTCGATGGCGTCGCCTGGACGGCACGGATCGCGGCGACCTTGCGCTCGTCCAGCGGAATGGCGGGTCCGCCGGTCTGGTCGGAGCGGCAGATCGGATCGTCGGGCTCACCCGGACAGCCGCGCGAAACCGCAGCCGAAAGCACGCAGTGCCTGCCGCTTTTGGCCGCCGCCACGAACAGGTCGCGCATGGCGGGGAACAGCACTTCGGGCGGCCCGACCAAAAGCGTCGAGATGTCGTCGGTCTCGATCCGCAGCCGGTCACGCCAGGGGTCGAGCGCGCCAAGCGCGCCAAGGATGACGCCGACGAAATCGTCGGTCATGGGATAAAGGGAAATCTGTGCGCCTGAAAACATCGCCCGCCTCGCTCCGCTGGTATTATCCAGATCAGCTTTAGGGTCCGAAGGCTTGCCGCCCGCATCTCAGCCCCGACCATACGGAGCACCCCTGTGGATGCGCGGGTTAAAGCACTGTTCGAGGCATTGGGGAAGCCGTTTTGTTGAGGGGTTGCGGGAAAGTGTTTGGGCCACATGGGCGGGGGTCCCCGCTCCCCATGGTATAAGATTTTCACGGATTTCTTCTAACTTGCTTGAAATTCAAGCCGATACAGGCAATCGGTGCGGATTAGCTGGCCCGATAATTCCGCAGTGCATTGGCACCCTTATCGTTCAAATTGTACGCTATTTGCTTGACGCAATTTCGTACGTAAAGTACGATTGCTCTTTTCAACAAGGGGAATTCCGTGAGCACAGCGAACCATGCCGCCTTCGCCGACCTCTCCCGCCCGCTGTTGCCGCTGCCGCTGCTGTCGTCCTTGTCGCTCGACCAGCGCGAACGCCTTGCCGGAGCTTGGCGAATGGCCAGCCAGGACATCGCCGACGATATCCGTTTCATCCGCCAGTATCTGAAGGTGATTGCAGAGAAGGAGGAGAGGCTGTCGACCGGCACGCTCGTTCACAGCCGCGCCTATGTCGAGGCCTGCGCCGGCTGGCTGCCGCAAACGGTGGCGCGCTATCTTCGACACCTGCGCCAGATCACCGAATGCGAACTGGCCATGACAGCTGCCGGTATCCGCTTTGCGCTGTCGTCGTGTGCCTGGGAGGCATGAGACGCGGTTAGCCAAACAAAACAAAATTGCGCTGCCCATTGCAGCCGCAATTCGTCAGGTTGAGAGGCTCGGCTCAACGGCGAGCGCCAAGGACGGGCGACTTCAGCCTTGCCCTATTTCGACTTGCCCTATTTGGACTTGGCCTTGCCGGACTTTGCAGCCGCCGGCTTTGCGGCCTTTGGCTTGGCGTCGGCCTTGGCGGGCTTCGCAGCAGCCTTCTTCGCCGCTTTCTTCGGCTTGGCGGATGCGCCATCGATTTCAGCCGTGGCCTGTTCCCAGTGCTCCTGATGCGCACCTTCGGGCCGGCCGGCGTTTTCCCAAATCTCGTGCGCCCGCTGGCGAATACGGTCCTGTTTGTCGTCCGTCACTTAAGCCTCCGTGGTTGGGTCCGATCGGTTGGTCCAGATTCCACGAAAACATTAGCCGAAAATTCAGCCGGCGTCTTGAGGGACGAGACGTCTCAGTGCTGATCCGAAACCACGGCGACGCCCAGTAGCGCCGCCTTCTTGACAATCAGCCCGGCCAGGTCGGCATCCGAACGATCGGTTCCGGTGCGCTCGCGCAGGAGCGCGATTGCTTCCTTCATTGACAGCAGCGCGGTGCTGCGCTCAGCCAACAGCTTGTCACAACACGCCGCCACATTGGTCTCGACATGCGGCAACATGGCAATGCTCCTTTCTTTTCGTCCTTTGGCCCTGCCGCCCTTCTTGGGAAGAACGACAGGGCCTGTATCACCGATAAATAGTCAGGTCGGTTGTCGAGCGTTACTCGACCACCTCGACAATTCTTCGCGTGCTGGGATCGACCAGCACGGTGTGGTTGTCGACGACGGCGTATCTGTACTGAACGTCAGGAACCTCCTGCAACTCGACAGTGTCGGGCAAGGCAGAGCCGACATTCAATTCGACGCCGAGCAGATTGATCGAGGCAAGCGGATGTTTCTTTACGTATTGGCGCACGACCGTGCGCTGTTCGGGGGTGATGATCACCTGCTGCTGTGCCGGCTGCGTGACGATGACCTCATCGGCGGCGGCAACGCCGAGGCCGGCGATCATGGCGAGCCCGGCGACGGGAATAAGGACGGTTTTCATCTTCGTCTCCTGTCGTTGTGTGCGAGCTCCGCCGTGTCCCCGCACGAGGCGAAAACAGCACAAATCGAGATGGCGGGCTCCTGGAGGCAAACGCCGCCAGTACGGTCTTGTTCCGCAAGCGGATACTAAATTGATCGCCTTTCAGCCCATGTCAGCTGGAACCGCATCGGCCTGTTCGCATTGAAGACGATCCCTCAGGAGACCTTTAATATGGACGATTTGCGGCTCCAAATTCCCGTGGCGATTGCGGTGGGCGCCGGCTTCAAACGCAACATCGCGACGTTGGCCGAGATGCATAATTTTCTCAAGGAATGGCCGCAGGCCAGACGCGGCAAGTTCTACGACACGGCAGTGAGGGCCTGCGAAATGGCCAGGGCCGGACACTTGACCAAGGACCAGGCGCGGCGGGCTTTCACAACCTTTGCCGAAACGGTCGGCATTGCGTGGACCGGCATTGATCCGGTGACTGCGCTACGCCTGGCCAAGGCTGGAACCGGCCGGCCTCGGCTCATACTGTAAGGCCTCAACCGAGATCATTGCTTCGGCGGCTGCACAGGCACCTCGCCGGGCTTGATCACCGGCGTCTTGCCCTGATCCGGCGGCGGCTGCGTCATGCCCTGATCACCGCTGGGTGGCGGCTGCAACACGCCGCCGCAAGAACCAAGATCGGCGGTCGAATTGCCGTTGCCGTCTTCGGCGGGAGGCGGCTGCTGGCCGTTGTCCTGGGGCTGCGCCTGGCAAGGCACGGAAGGAGCTCCCTCGCCGCTGTCTTGCGCGGCGGCAGCGCCGGTAAGGGCCAGCAGCGCGCACGGCAAGAAAACAAAAATCTTCATTGTCCGGTCTCCGTCTGGGAATCGTCTTCGTTTTGGCAAATGCAGCCCAGCGGCAATTGGTTCCCCCCAGTGGTTCCAGGTCATTCCCCAAGCAAGGTGGACCGGTTTCGGGAACCTGCTTGCCAGCGGCGAGTTCCACTTTCTCGATGCAGAGGACCGACCCAGGGAGAAAAATTATGGACCCGCGGAGAAAGCGAAGCGACGAAGTGGAAGCGCCGGCACCGAGCCAGCAGGACTGGGATGCGCTGCGCGGCGCAAGGATCCTGCCCGACGCAGCAGATGAGGAAAGCCTGCCGGACACCACCGGTGTCGAGAAGGAAGGCGACCTGCCGGAGGAAGACGACGACAACCCCTATCAGGACAGTGACGATGCCTTGCCCGACGATGCCGAGGAAGCCGCCATCGGTCGCGACCCGGCGCGGCGCGGTGGTCCTTTCGACGAGGTGTAGGCCCGAAGCTGTCTGCACCGGAGTTTCGTGGTGTTGTACCGGAACCCTTCGCCTGTTCGCTGGTTAGGAAATTGTCCGAACCCAGAGGAGATCGATCATGGATCACACCAATCACGCACGACTTGCCAGCACGGAACTCACGCCCGACATACTCGAAGGCGCGACAATCTATGGTCCTGACGATAAGAAGATCGGCTCTGTCGATCATCTGCACGGCAGTCAGGTTGTCATCGACGTCGGCGGCTTTCTTGGCATCGGCGCCAAGCCGGTGGCTGTCGCCGCCAGCCAGCTTGACTTCATGCGCGACGAGGATGGCGACGTCCACGCCGTCACCAGCTGGACCAAGGACCAGCTCAAGGCGATGCCGGAGCATCGCGACTGATATTTTTCGAAGGGTCGGGCTGCGGCCGTACTCTTCGTTCGTCACGCCAGTGCGCCCTGGCGGCTTGGCTTCAGCGGCGCCCTGGGGATCAGGGAGAGACCGATGATCAGAAAACTCAAATCAGGAAAATATCGCCTCTATTCGCGCAAGATCGATGAAAAGACCGGACGGCGACGCAACCTTGGCACTTTCGACAGCCGCGAGGCGGCCGAGAAACACGAACGCGAAGTCCAGTATTTCAAGCGCCATTGAGATCGCTCACCCGACCTCTTCAAGCGCGCAAGCAATCGCCCGGCGCTGAGCGCGCGCACGCTTCGGCCGGCCGGCAACCGCCGGCGCTTGAAAGCCGACGGCCGGGCAATCGGGCATTCAGTTCGCGGAATCGCCGAGTACTTCGGTGACGAAGGACGCGGCGATCAGATCGTCCGCGTCGAGGCGTAGGGACCCTTCGCTACTCCCCATAATGGCTGCGACCTTCTGGAATGTCTGCATCTCGTGTTCGGTAATCCTGGCGTTTCGCATCCTGGCTTTCAGATCGGCGACGCGTCTGCCCAGCGAGGCGGACGCCCCGATTTCTCTTTTCGACATGGTGTCGTGCTCCTCCCCCAACCCTGTTTTGCCCCTTGCCCGCTTAGCTGTACCCAGTGCTGCCTATTTATAAGGCAGCACGAATACAGTCGCGGCAACGCGCGGTACCAGGGAAGGTTCCAGCGCCAAATGGTCACTAAATAATACGGGAGGGCCGACAGCCGAGGCGACGGCACGCGCTGCAACCTCTGGCTGCAGCCATCAGGCCAAACCAACCCGCGTCGCTATTCGCGACGCGGTCAGACTTCAATCGCCTTGCGCGGACAGTCAGCGAGAAACCGACGGCACGGCTGCGGCCGAACGTGCCGCTTCCGGTGAGAACACCACGAAAGCAAAGACCAGAACAGCGGCGGCGACGATGAGCGAGCCGCCGGCAACGACAGGCTCAAGTGCCGGATTTCCCTGCAGCATCACGTAGAGGGCAGGCAGCATGATCACCACGCCAACCGTATAGAGCCAGTAGTGGATGATGGCGACGCGGCGTGCCGCCTTTTGCGGATTGAGCGCGTAGTAGCCGCCGAAGATGGCGCTCGTCACCCAGCCCAGCAGGTTGATATGCGCATGCGCCGGGAAGGCGCTGTGATCGCCTGAGATCGCCATCTGCAGGCCAGCCGCAATTCCCAATATCAGGAACACGATGGCGGTTTTAAAGAAAAGTTCCGAAACCCTAGGCATGTCGTTTCTCCCCTATGCCGTTTACCCCGACATTGCGAAGGCTACACGCGGGAGTGAAGATTTTCCATGCCGCACTTGGGGTTAGCACCGCTTTTCCCTTGATATTGGCAGTTCCCTCGTGCCGGCAAAAAAACCGCCGGGGCGAACCCCGGCGGCATATAGATTGGGCCGTTTCAGCCGCGATCGGCTTTACGGCGTTGGCGCAGGTGCCAGCTTGGCGGCCATTTGGTCGATCTTCTCGGCAAGCACGCCGTTGGCCCAGTCGGTGACCTCGGCGTCGACTGGCTTGTTGGCCATATCGGCGAGCGCGTCGTCGAGCGATGGGATGTTGCCGGTAGCTTCGGCGGCCGCATCCTTGGCATCCAGTGCCGCCTGAGTGGCGTCATCCACCGCGGTCTGCGCGGCGTCGAGATCGGCTTGGGTCGGGACCTCGTCGGGCGGGGTAAGCGGGTCAGCCGCTTTCGCTTCTAGCGCGTCGAGCGCGGCCTGGGCGTCGAGGACCGCCTGATCAGCGGCATCTACCGCGGCTTGGGCGTTCTTGGCAACTGCCGACTGTGTCACATAAGCCTGAACGCCGGCGAACTTCTTGCTCTTGGAGTTCAAATAGGCGTTGATGTTGCGTTGCAGCGAGTTCAGCCGGCCGAGCTTGGCGTGGATGTTCTTTTCCTTGGGCGTCGCGGCGACCTCGACGTCATCGACGTCAGCCAGGTCATCGGTCGAGGCCTTTTTGCCGTGAGCCGATGCCGACTTGCCATGCGAAGCGCTGTTGCCGGATTTGCCGCTATTGCCGCTGCCATGGCCGTTGCCGCCGCCGTTACCGCCACCATGGCCGTGGCCACCACCGTTACCGCCACCGTTGCCACCGGCACCAGCCAGGGCCGGAGAGGCCAGGAGCGCAAACGCGGCAAGCGCCGCCAAAAGAGTTTTTCGGGATGTCATGATACCTCCTCGGGGATAGCCGCCACCGCCGACCCGCTATAGCAGCGCCATATGAGAATTTGCTAATTCGATGGAGTAAACTTTAGATAAATGTGGTTGCGATATGCGATAATCGGCTTGCAAAAAGGTTGGACAAATCTTGTAACTAATTGATATTTAAACATAAATATGAACATGGCCGGACGAACGGGCCCTTTGCGCGACTGACGCCCTATACTGATCAGACCTTAGCCCTAATTGCTGTGATACTTAGGTCGCAACCAGCGGAGCCATGACTGTCGTCGCGTAACTTATCGATCAGCATCAAACACGGGATTCCACATGCCCGGCCAGCCATCAATTTAATGATAAACCTGCCGGAAGGGGCAGCCGAGACGGACGGATTGAGCGCCAGAATGCAGGCCTTCGGAGCATCGGTGGTGGTCGATTTGGTCGCCCGGGAAGGACAGCCTTTCAAGCGCTTGCGGCATCTATGGCATCAGCAGGATGTCGGCGCCCGGCTGTTCGTCGAACAGCACCGCACAGCCGCGTCCCAGCGCTACCGCCGACAGTGCGTTGGCGACTGCCTCGTCCGGCGACACAAAATCACCCGTCAGCACCCGCAACTCTTCCACCGCCTTGGCCATAGACACGCAGTGCCCGGCAACGCGATCGCTCGTACAAGCGTCAACGACGCTGACGAGGTCGCTCATCTCGAACTGGCCCATACCGGCCTCCACGAAACAATGTCCCATCGAGACACTCAACGCCGTGGCGAGAGACAATGTTCCCTGCATCCGGCGGCAAGGCAAATCGACGGCCGGATCTCCTGCGAATTCACTGGAGGTTAAGCGCCACGCTTGACAGCGGACCCTGTTTGTTCTCTATTTGTTCTGAAAAGCCGCCCCTCGCAACAGACGCGGCTAATGCTGCAACGCCTAAAGGAACGGCCGGGATGGAACCGACCATCCTGCATGCGGATCTCGATGCCTTCTATGCCTCGGTCGAGCAGCTGCTCGACCCGTCGCTCAGGGGCAAGCCGATTGCCGTCGGTGGCGGCGTCGTGCTGGCCGCTTCCTACGAGGCCAGGGTTTTCGGCGTGCGCGGCGGGATGCCGGGACGACGCGCGCGGGAGCTTTGCCCGCAGTTGATCTTTGTTGGCGGAAATTTCGGCGAGTACCAGAGGCTGGGCGATGCGGCGATAAAAGTGCTCGACGATTTTACGCCGCTGGTCGAGCGCATCTCCATCGACGAGGCCTTTGCCGATGTCGCCGGCTGCACGCATCTGTTCGGGGCGCCGGCCGAGATCGCCGCCACGGTGCGGCGGCGTGTGCGGGCCGAGCTCGGCCTGCCGATCTCGATCGGCGTGGCGCGCACCAAACACCTGGCCAAGATCGCCTCGCAAGTGGCGAAACCCGACGGGCTGGTGGTCGTCGATCCGGCAACGGAGCTCGCCTTCCTGCATGACCTGCCGGTCGGCTTGATGTGGGGCGTCGGCCCGGCGACCAGGGCGCGGCTGGCAGAGATCGGTGTCGAGACAATCGGCCAGTTGGCCAAGACTCACAGCGGTGCGTTGCGCCGGCTGCTTGGCCCCGCCGCCGGCGAGAAGCTGGCATCGCTGGCATGGAACCGCGACCCGCGAAAACTCGAGACGCACCGGCGGGCGCACTCGGCCGGCGCACAGTCGGCACTCGGCAAGCGGCCGGCGGAGGCCCATGTCTTCGGACCTGTTCTTCTGCATCTGGCAGACCGGGTCGCCAGCCGGCTCAGGGCGAAATCGCGGCCCGGCCGCACGGTGACGGTGCGGGTGCGTTTTGCCGATCTGCATGCGGTCACGCGCTCGGTGACGCTCGATCAGCCGATTTCGGCAACCGCGATGCTGGCCGAAATCGCCGAGGAGCTGGTGCGCGGCGTGCTGGCCGCCAACCCGCGGGAGAAGACCATCTCGCTGCTGGCGATCTCGGTGTCGCAGCTGGAAGAAAGTGCCGAGCTGCAGCTCGAGTTGCCGCTCGGCCTCGATGACGAGAAGCAGCGGCCCGGCAGCAAAAAGGGCCTGGCGCGCTTTGGCGCCGACCGCGCCATCGACAAGATCCGCCAGCGCTTTGGCAGAGAGGCGGTCGGCTATGGCGCGGTGGCGCTGGAAGCCCGGCGCTCGGTTCCCGACGCCTTCCGCGAACTGGCGGAGAAGGAGCTGTGAGACCTATCGGCCGGTGCGCCAATAGCGATGCACCTTGACGCCGCTTGCGCTTGCCCCATTCCAGGGCTCGCAAGCTATGCCGTCACGGTCGGCGTCGTGTGTCGGCCAGTAGCCCGGTGCTCCCACATCCAACGCTGGAAC
The DNA here is from genome assembly GCF_053714315.1 of Mesorhizobium sp. PL10. Classification (NCBI taxonomy): domain Bacteria; kingdom Pseudomonadati; phylum Pseudomonadota; class Alphaproteobacteria; order Hyphomicrobiales; family Phyllobacteriaceae; genus Mesorhizobium; species Mesorhizobium sp. PL10. The sequence goes on from NZ_JBSKBR010000017.1 coordinate 88,585, forward strand.
GGCAGGAGCATCATCCTTGGCACACCAGACTTTCCATGGGCGCAAAATCTTGCACAGGCAATGTCGCAAACGCTGCAGTGCCTCTATAACAAGTACGGGGTAGGAAAGGTGGATCGTGCGATTGCTTGGGGTTTTCCTGGGAGAGTTCTTTCAACGTTGGGGCAGACTGTCGCTGGCCCTGCAGTTCCTCATTGCCGGCGGTATCGGGCTGCTGGTGGTGATGCTGGTGGTTGGCCTGTGGGTGACTTCGCAGATCCGGCAAGGCGTCATGCGCAATTCCGCCGCGACCACGGCGCTCTATGTCGACAGCGTGATCGCGCCGCTGTTGCCCGACATGCGCAAAAGCCGCGAGCTCGACGACACCGTCAAGCGGGCGCTGGACGAGACGCTCGACCAGGGTGCACTCGGCAAGCGGCTGGCGTCGTTCAAGCTGTGGCGGCGCGACGGCACGATCCTCTACGCCAAGGATACGACGCTGATCGGCAAGGTGTTCGAGCCGAACGCCAACCTGGTCGCCGCCTTCAGCGGCAATGTCGTGGCCGAGTACAACGACCTCGATGACGACGCCGAGAGCCCACACGAGAAAAAGACGGTGGCTGGACCGCTGCTGGAAATCTACAATCCGATACGCGAACCCTGGTCGGGCGAAGTCGTTGCCGTTTCAGAGTTCTACGAAGTTGCCGACGACTTCGAAGCGACGCTGAACGTCGCCCTGTGGCAAAGCTGGCTGGTGGTGGCCGGCGCCACGGCGGCGGCATTGGCGCTGCTCTCGGGCATCGTCTTTCGCGGCAGCCGCACCATCCAGACCCAGCGGGCGGCGCTCGAGGCCAAGATTGCCGAATTGCGCGCGCTGCTGTCGCAGAATTCATCGCTGCGAGAGCGCGTGCAGCATGCCTCGCGCCGCGCCGCCGCGCTCAACGAACGCTATCTCAGGCGCATCGGCGCCGATCTTCACGACGGGCCGGCCCAGCTCGTGGCGCTTGCTGCACTCAGGATGGACAGCCCGATCCTGCTTGATCCCGGCGCGTCCACCGCGCTGCGCGAAGCCGAGATCGCCGACATCCACAAAACGCTTGACGAAGCTATCCACGAGATACGCGGCATCTGCAACGGTCTCGTCCTGCCGCAGATCGAGACGGCGGCGGTGCTGGACATATTGCGGCTGGCGGTCGCCGAACACCAACGGCGGACCGGAACCTCGGTTTTGCTGACGCTGCCGAAGCGCTTGCGCGAACCCGGTCCTTCCGAGAAGATCAGCATCTATCGTTTTGTCCAGGAAGGCCTGAACAATGCCTATCGCCACGGAAAAGGCCGGGATCAGGCGGTGAAAGCGGCAATGAAAGGCGGCAAGCTGTTCGTCGAGGTGCTGGACGGTGGTCCCGGATTCGACCCGGCAAGAAGCGAGGGCCTTGGGCTTGCCGGTCTGCGGGAGCGTATCGAGAGCATAGGCGGCCAGTTCGAAACCGTATCCGGCCCACAAGGCACACGACTGATGATATCATTGTCCATCGAGGAGCAATCGTGACCCACGCCATCCGCATTGCCATTGTCGACGACCATCCGTTGTTTCGCGAGGGCGTAGCGCGCAGCCTCGGCGAGATCGGCGGTTTCGAAGTGGTCGGCGAAGGCGCCAGCGCCGAGGATGCCGAGAGGCTGGTCACGGCCACGCGGCCCGACATCGTGCTGCTCGACATCAGCATGCCGGGCGGCGGGCTCGCCGCCGCGGCAAACATCATGGCCGGGCACCCCGGCCAGAAGGTCGTCATGCTGACCGTGTCGGAAGCCAACGCCGATGTTGCCCAGGCGCTCAATGCCGGCGCACGCGGCTATGTGCTGAAAGGCGTCGGTTCGAAGGCGCTGGCCGAAATCCTCAGCAATGTCGCGGCTGGCGAAAGCTATGTCTCGCCGACACTGTCGGCCCGGCTTCTGTCGGACCTGTTGCAGCCGGCGAACCGCAAGGCCGATCCCATGCAGCAGCTCACCGGCCGCGAGACAGATATTCTGCGCCTGGTGGCGGAAGGCTTGAGCAACAAGGAAGTCGCCGCACGGCTTTCGCTGCAGGAGAAGACGGTCAAGCATCACATGACGCGGGTTCTGGCCAAGCTCAATGTCCGCAACCGCACCGAGGCGGCGCTGCTGATGCGCGAGGCGCGGGAGCGCGCGGATTGACGTGCCGCACACGGACCACACCCATCGGCACGGCACCTGAGGCAAAAACATCCGCCCGAAAGCGGCTGGCTCTCACAAACTTTTCAAACGTGCCACATCGGCGGGGGTCGCCGCCCGTTCGACAATGGTGCGGTCGAGCGCATCCTTCATCGTGAACCGGCCATTGTGGATATCTTCCTTCATGCCGTTGGGATGGGTGACCGTGATGCCGGTGGCGTCGACCGCAACCTGGTCGCCGGTTGCGGAATTCACGTGGCTGGCCTTGCCGGCGCCAGTATTGCCCTTGCCTTTGCCGTTGCCACCGCTGTTGCCGTTTCCACCGCTGTTGCCGTTGCCACCGCCATTTCCGTTTCCACCGCCATTGCCGCCGCCACCCCCATTGCCGCCGCCCCCATTACCGCCGCCATCCTTGGCGAAGGCATTGCTGGCGGCAATCTTGGCGGCGCCGTCAAAGCTGAGGTGATAGGGCACAAGCACCAGGGCGAGCGTCGTGGACGCCCGCAAGGCAAGCCAGGAGAGTTGGCGCAAGCGCGTAATCTGTTCTACCCCTGATCGTCAGCGAGGACCGATTCGATCCGTCAAACGGATGGCGTTACCAGAACAGCATTCACAAATCGACGCTCTTGCGAAAGCGGCTTACGACCCCTGTCTCAGTCAATACAGACCTTTTTTGTAAAATTGTAAGACTTAAGTCCGATATCTTGCAACCACTGGCTGCGTCAGGTCTGTTTGAGCAGGCCGACCAGCCAAGCCAGGCCCGCATCAATCAATGCGCGCCCAAGAACAACGCTTTCTCGATGAAGGTGGATTTGCGGATTTAGCGCATGGGCGACAAGAAAAGCCGAGACGGGATGACGGTACCGCAAAGGTTGACAGTGTCGATCTGTCAGGCATTATCGCATGATCCTGGAGGGATCACTGTGAAGAAAACCTATTTGAAGCCGGTGCTGGTCAGGAAAGGCAAGCTCTCGCAGGTTACGGCGGTCGCCAATGGCGCCGGTTCCAGCCCGATCGAGTGAAATCGTTCTATCGCCTAAGCCTAGAGCCTGACATTGGAGATGCCACATGAAGAAGACCTATTCCAAGCCGGTGCTGGTCAAGAAGGGCAAGCTCTCGCAGATCACCGCGAACGGTGCTTCCAGCATTACCCCGGGCTGAACCTTTCACCCCGATTGATCGATGCCATCCTGACAGAGTCGGGCGGCCTGATCGTTTCTAGAGCATGATCTTTTCCCGAGCCGCAGGTCTCGGGACCAACTCAGTGCGCAACCACCATATCTTCGAGCACTAGCTGCCAGTAGTGGCGTGTGGAAAAACACACGCGCGTCACCGCCGCCAGCATCGGCGCGTAGTGCACGGGTGCCAGCGCCGACAGGGTGACGGTGTCGCTGGCGACCAGCCGGTCGCCGAGCCAACTCTCGATCAGGGCGGTTTCGCCTTCGGACTTCAACCACGCCGCCGTCAACATCACGGAGTGGAAGCCGAACGGTTTTTCGCTGGAGAGTTCGGCCGGATGCCCGCTGCTGGTGTAGCAGATATGGTCTCCCGAGATGTTGCCGTTGACATAGCCTTCGCTGCCGTCGATGTGATCGCGCGCCATCGCGTTCAAATTGAACCAGGTGAACCCGGCATAACCGGACGGCACTTTGCGCAAGCCGCGCCCGGTGACATCGTCGAAACCGATGGTCTGCAAGGAGGCATCCCCGTCGATGGCGGCATTTTCGGGCGACAGCAGGCCGACCTCCGTCGGGTAGGCCGACAAGGCCAGCCGGCGCGCCACACCATCGCCGGTGATTTCGACCGCGTCGGCGTCATCGGGCAGATCGACGCGAAAGCCGCCGCCATCACCAAGCGGATGCACCCCCACCTTTTCCCCCTTGCTCATCACCGTGACGCTCGCCGAGACATTACCGGCAACGCGGCCGCTGAGCTGCCGCACAGGAAACAGGCCGACCGGCTGCAGCATCGCCTCCGTAACCAGCCCCGTTGGCGAACCCGGCAGCGACCGGACGTGCTGCGACTGGACCTCGTTGGCGCTGCTCGAACGCCAGCCGGGCGGTACCGAAACCGCGAACCGATAGTTGCCCGGCAGATGGATGGGCGCGGCCCGGTGTTTCGTCGACGTCTTGAAATTGGCAAAACCAGCGCGGTTGCTTCGCGCCGCTGCCACGAGACGGCCCTCGCCGTCATGCAGCCTGACCATGATGCCGGCCATCGGCCGGTCGCCCAGCCCATAGCGGCCGTCGCGATCGGCGTCGAAATACACAAAAGACGAATAGTTGAGGTCGCCGCGGCTGTCCGACCAGTCCCGCCGCACGGCGTAGTCATTTGACGGATTTTCCCGCAGCCGGGCCTTACGGCGAGACCGGACCCGTCGCCAGGCGAGCGCCGCAAAGACAAGGGCAAGCCCCAGCAGGATTGCCGCTTTGACCAAAGAAGATTCAAGCACCGCTGTCAGCCTTCGCCACGCCCATGGGATCTCCGCGATGAGCCATATACCGATGCCGCGGCATTCAGAGCAACCGGACACCCGGAGCCGGCGAACCCTGCGTGTGATCTCACATCCGCATTTCAGCCCAGAAGCTGCGCTGCTCCGGCGTCTGTTTGAGACTGCCGTGACATTGGTGGATGTCCAGCCCGGCGCTGGTGTTGGCCTCGACGATGACGATGCCGGTTGGCATCAGGGCGACATCCCATCCAACGAGGCCGGGATAGGGCAACAGACTCGCAAGATGAAGCATCACCGACTTGACGGCCTGCCAGTCGGGCACGGCAGCACCGCGAATCTGGAGACCGCTTTCGGGGTGCGTTTCCCGGAACTCACGCCTCTTGAGTTCAGCATTATAGAACAGCCCGGCGGCCAGGACGCCAGTGTCGATATCCACCTTGGCGGCGATGCCGCCTTTGCCCGATTGCCAATTGTCGGTGGGATAGGTTGCAGGCCGGCCCATTTTCATCGTCGCTGCGAGAAAGGCCGGCCGGTGGTCTGAAAAATGCGTGCCGGTCAGCACGCGCAGCGTGTTCAACGTCGCGGGGAAGAAGGCTTCGCTCCAAGGCCCCTGCCGGATGATATCGGAGACGATGTAGCCGGTGGACGAAGCATTGGAAAAACCATCCAGCAATTGCCGCGCCTCGATGCGATTACCGTTTGCGAGGATGCCGTCGGGCAATTGGGCCAGCCTCTTGACGCCTTTGCCCTTGCCCTCGCCAGCGGGCTTCAGGAACAGTTCGCCTTTTTCGGCGAGCAGCTGAAGCAGCGCATCCAGTTCGCGGATCTTGCCATCGCCAGCCAGGCTTATGAGCTTTTGGCCTGCGACATAGTGGGTGACCGGCGGCGCCACGGATGGCATGACGCAATCGAGCCAGAGTTTCTGAACCAGTTTGTTGTGCAGTGCTTGCGCAAGGCGGAGATTGTAGGTCGCCTTGCGTCGCCGTTCCAAGGTGAAGTTGAAATAGTCATGCTCGCGATAAGCCTTGGCCTCCAGCATCACCAGGCCTTTTGAGGGATGCCCCTTGAGCAGGCTGCGAAGCCGCCAACCGAGGGTCGGAGCTGAACTGGAAAACTCCGTCTCGAGAAAGGCTTTGTAGAACAACCAGCGCCGCGCAATCGACATGCCCTCTCCCCTGCCCGGGCATCAAGGTATAACATTTCGAAAGACAGTTCACGCCGACCGGCAGCTATTCCGGCGACGGCACCGGCGGCTTGTTCGTCAGCGCGGCACCGAAGGCGGCGACGACCACGGCGGCGATGCCCGCGCATTGCAGCGGACTCAGGATCTCGTGCAGGAACAGGAAACCGGCCAGCGCGCCCAGCGCCGGCTCCAGGCAGGTCAGCGTGCCGTAGAGCCTGGCCGGCATCCGGGTCAGCGCCACCATCTCCAGCCAGAACGGCAAGGCGCTGGAGAACAGCCCGACCAGCAGCGCGCTGACCAGGATCGCAGGTGCGAGGAGGCCGGACCCCGCCTCGGCGATGCCGAACGGCAAGGCGATGGCGGCGGCGATGGCCAGCCCGTAAGCGGTTGTCTGGCTGCCGAGCTCGGCGCCCGCCTTTTGCGCAAAGACGATGTAGAGCGCCCAGCAGCCGCCGGCGGCAAGCGCCAGCATCACGCCGATCGGGTCGAGCGCACGGCCGGAATGGATGAAGGGCGACAACAGCACGATGCCGGCGACGGCCAGCGCCACCCAGACAAAGTCGCTGGCGCGCCGCGACGACAGCGTTGCCACCAGAAGCGGACCGGAGAATTCGAGCGCCACCGCGACGCCGAGCGGGATTCTGGCAAGGGCGGCATAAAACAGAAGGTTCAGCGCCGCGAGGTTCACGCCATAGGCGATGAGCCAGGGCAGTACGGCGCGCGACGGCCACACCCGCCAGGGTCTCAGCACCGCCGCCAGCATCAGCGCCCCGACGGCAAGCCGGAGCGCCGTGGTGCCATTGGCGCCGATCAGCGGGAACAGGCCCTTTGCGAAGGTGGCGCCGATCTGGATCGACACCATGGCGCCAAGCAGCGCGCCAATCGGCAAGGCTTTCGCTTCGGTTCGGGCAATTGGCGTCGACGTCAATTCTGTCTCCTCCCCGCAGCGGTGCGCCGCAGCGTCGGCACGGAGATACGGGCAACCGGCCCGGCTGTCGTGTGGCACGGCCGGGTCGTTTATGGGGCAAGCGATGCGCGACGCCATTTCCTCTCCCCCGTCGATCGGAGGAGAGGAAAGGTGCCCGCCGGATTCATTTCGCGCGCCCTTTCTCCCGCCGATCGGAGGAGAGGAACAGAGGCTAATTCATCAGCCCATACACCAGGCTTACCCGCCCATCCGAAAGCTGGCCGACCTTGCGCAGTTCCAGCTTGTGCCGGGCGTGCACTGTGCCGAACAGCGCCTTGCCGTCGCCGGCAAGCATTGGATAGACGATGAGCCGCATCTCATCGACAAGCCCGGCCTCGATCAGGCTGGCGGTGATACGGGCGCCGCCCATGAGGTAAATGTCCTTGCCGGGCTCGCGTTTCAACGCCGCGATGTCGTCGAGGCTGCGCAGGAAGCGCGTAGAGGCCCAGGCCGCCGAAGTCATCGTGTTCGACAACACATAGTGGGGCGTCTTGGCGGCAAAGCGCGCCCATTCGAGTTCGGCCGGGTCGACCAGCTTGCCGGTCATCGGCAGCGGTTGGTCCGGCTCATTTTGCTGGATCGCGCTCCAGTAGCGCTCGTAGCCGGCATACATGACGCTGCCGAGCAGGCAGGCATCAATCTCCGGCATCAGGCCATATTCCTCCGACCAGTTGTCGACCCAGTCCGCGAAGCCTTCGGGCCCTTCCATCTTGCCGTCGATGGAGATCTTCATTCCGGTGATCAATTTACGCATGACTTCCTCCTTCAGGCTTGCGGGATGCAAGCACGTTGCTTCGTTTCATTTCTGATGGCGCGCCGCGGTGGCTGGCGAAGGCGCGTGTTTCGCCGGCCCTTGCGCCGGCATCCGGCGCGAGGGATCGATGGTGCCCCGCCCGGTTGGACCGGGCGATGCGTCAGGTCAGGCCGGCAGGCGCTGGTCGTATTCCGTCATGAGACGGCTCCAGCCGTCCCAGAACGGTTCCGGCTGTTCGCCCGCCACGCGGGCGGCCAGGATGTCGAGATGCGCGTGCCAGCCGGCGGCATGCATCATCAGGCTCGAGCGATCAGCCAGGCGGCGGTGGACCAAGGTGAGCAGGACGTCGTCACCGCGCTGCGCCAATTCGAACGTGACATTGCCGCTGCCGTTCCAGGTGATGGTGAGCTTGCGCGGTGGATCGCATTCGACGATCTGGTTCTGCATCCGCTGCTCGCCGCCACTAAAGGCGGCCGGCCTCTGACCGGGTGGGTCGGTCAGTTCGTCGTTGCGCCAAACGAGCTCGAAGGAGGAGCCTTCGTCCATATCCATGTCGCCGGCCGCCAGCCACTGGCGGCGCAGATCGCTCTGCGTCAGATATTCCCAGACGCGTTCCATGGTTCCAGGCAAAAGCCGTTCGATCCTCAAAGTGGCCGGCTGGATCAGCTGGGCGTAGCCGTCGAAGCTGTTCATCTGGTTCATTGCTCGTCTCCCTCGGATGATGTTGGCCTGGGTGATTTTGGCCTGGATGGTTCCGGCCTGAGTGATTCCGACTTGGCTGGAGTTGCGGGTTCCGGCGTTGACTGTGTGGTCGACGTTTTACGCCCCGCCTCCTCGCGCAAAAGCTGTTCGAGCACATCGAGGCGGCTGTTCCAAAAACGCGAGTATTGGCCAAGCCACTGATAGGCGGTGGCCAGCGGGCGGGCCTCGAGCCGGCAGACATGGGTGCGGCCGCGCACTTCGCGACGGATCAGCCCGGCATGCTCCAGCGCCTTGATGTGCTTGGAGGCTGCGGCCAGCGACATGGCAAAGGGCTGGGCCAGTTCGCTCACCGTGCGCTCGCCGCCGGCGAGGTCGTTAAGCATGTGCCGGCGCGTGGTATCGCTAAGGGCGTGAAAAACCTGGTCCATCTGGGGCGTCTCTAATTCAACCATGTAGTTGAATATAGAGGCGCGCTTTTGAATAGTCAACCGTTTGGTTGAATGTTTTTCGAGATAAGGCCGCCTACCTCCCCCTTGTGGGGAGGTCGGACCGCAGGTCCGGCTGGGGATGCTTGGCGCCAGCTTCGCAAGATGTTCCTCGCCCCACGATAGTGGGGAGAGGTGGCGCGGCGAAGCCGCGACGGAGAGGGGAATGGCTCGGCCTTGAAAATGATTCAGAGGGAACCCGCCAGCGTCGCAGGCCCCCTCTCCGACCGCTTCGCGGCCACCTCTCCCCCGCTTTGCGGGGGCGAGGAAACCCAAGTCCTGTTAACTCACCCCGCCATTGCCAGCGGCATCGGGCTCTTGTTGGGGATCTGGATGTCGATTTCCAGCGTCGACATGGTCTCGCCGCGGTCCATCGAGACCTGGAGGTAGTCCTGGTCGATCTGCACGTGCTTGGCGATCACAGCCATGATCTCCTCGCGCAGGATGGAGACGAGATCGGGCTGGCTGCGGTTGCGGCGCTCATAGGCGAGCAGCACTTGCAGCCGTTCGCGCGCCACCGGCGCGCTGGTGCGCCGCTTGAAGATGTCGAGCAGGTTCATGCCGCCCTCCTTCCCAGCAGACGGTCAAGGAAGCCCTTGCGCTCGAAGGGCACGATGACCGGCAGTTGTTCTCCCTCAAGCCGCTTTGCGGCATCGATGTAAGCCTTGGCGGCGGCGTTGAGCGGCTCCGACAGCGTCACCGGCGAACCGAGGTTGGAGGCGCGCAGCACATCCTGGCTCTCGGGAATGATGCCGAGCAGCGGCGTCGACAGGATCTCCAGCACGTCGTCGATCGACAGCATTTCGCCGCGCGCCGCGCGCGCCGCATCGTAGCGCGTGACCAGCACGTGCTTGGCGATCTGCTCGCCCTGTTCGGCGCGCAGGGTGCGGGCGTCGAGCAGGCCGATGATGCGATCGGAATCGCGCACCGACGACACTTCCGGGTTGGTGACGATGACCGCCTCGTCGGCAAAGCGCATGGCGAGCTGGGCGCCGCGCTCGATGCCGGCCGGGCTGTCGCAGAAGACATAGTCGAAGACCGAGCGCAGCTTGCCGATGACCTCGGCCACCCCCTCCTCGGTCAGCGCATCCTTGTCGCGCGTCTGCGAGGCCGGCAGCAGGAACAGCGTCTCGACCCGCTTGTCGCGGATCAGCGCCTGCGACAGCTTTGCCGAGCCCTGGATGACGTTGACGAGGTCGAACACGACGCGCCGCTCGGCGCCCATGATCAAGTCGAGGTTGCGCAAGCCGACATCGAAATCGACCAGCGCCACCTTCTTGCCGGTCTTGGCGACCGCCGCCCCCAGAGCCGCGGTCGAGGTCGTCTTGCCGACGCCCCCCTTGCCCGAGGTGACCACCACTACCTTGCCCATCAATAAAGCCTCCGTTGTTGTTCGTTATGTCGCTGACCGGGCGCGAGCCGCGCCCGGCGCATTAGCTGAAAGGGGCGATGCGCAGCATGCCGTTGTCGAGAAATGCCTGCACAGGCTTGCCCCGGACTGACGGGTCCATCTCCTCGGCGGTGCAATACCAGCCATCCACCGAGAGAAGCTCGGCCTCGTTGCGGCGGCAGAAGACACGGGCCGCCGTGTTGCCTTGAGCGCCCGCCGAAGCGCGGCCGCGCAGCGTGCCATAGACATGGATCGAGCCGGTGGCGACGATCTCGGAACCGGAAGCGACCGAGCCCAGCACGATGACATCGCCATGCGGATGGAAGATGAGCTGCCCAGAGCGGATCGGCGAACGGATCATCAACGTGCCCGCGTCGAGGGACTTGGCCTTGGTGTCCTGCGGCAGCGGCCTGGCCTCGCCCGCCGCCTTCAAATCGCCCGCGGCTTTCACATCACTCGAGCTCTTCGAATCACCTGCCGGCTTCATACCATTCGCCGCCGTAGCGTCCTCCGCCCTGCCCGCCTTGCGGCTCGGCTGCAGCAGGCCATCGGTGGTCGCCTCCTTGGCGCCGACCAGCACCGGCGGCAGATGCGCGCCAAGCTCGGCGCCGCCATCGAGCTCCATGGCATAGACGCGGATGCCGCGCTGACCGAGCACGCCGACCAGCGCTTCGATGGCCACGACATCGGGCTTCAGCACGTTCAGATCGAGCACCACCGGGCGCCCGGCGAAATAGCCCGGCGAATTTCCGATCCAGCGATCGAGGCTCTCCAGCCACACATCCAAAGGCGCCTCCGGCGTCAGCGTGAAAGCGACGAAGGAGCGGGCGCGAAAGCGAATGGATTTGGCCTCGAGGGGAGCGGCAAAGGTCACGGCGGGCGATTCCTTACTGAGAGGTAAACGCTAGCGGTGGTATGGTTAATGAAAGGTTAATTTTTTCAACCTCGCGACCTGCAGGCAGGTTCAGGCGGAAGGGCTCGAAAGTCCGACACACCTCTGAGGAGCGTTCGCGCTATGCATTAATCTACGATCGTTTGGCCTTCTACCCTCTCGAGCCCAGCTGGCCGCAATAACCTCTCTAGCCAGGTGACCGGTTGCCCGCGTTCGATGCAGAGAGTAAAAAAAGCCCGCTGCATCGCTCGTGTGAAAGCCACGAAAAATGATTTCAGTTCCTCTGGGCGCTGCGGCGTCAAGCTCCACCACGTCTGGTTATCGAGCCCGTAAAATATCACTGTATGGAATTCGAGACCCTTGCTCTTGTGAATTGTCATAAGAACGACCTGACCGATGCCTTCGAACTCGTCTAAGGTATCGGTCCAATTGCCACCCCCTAACGCGCATTCCTGTAGAAGGGCGAGAAAACCGCCCCAGGCACGATTAAAGTCAATCTGACGTCGATACTCGGAAAAGGCCTGCCGCAGCTTCTGTTCCTGCAAGAATTCTAAAGCGTGTCGCGCGGCCATTTCTACAGCATCCTCATCCGGGCTCTTACCGAGCATCGAACGGCGTGCCTCCCGCACGAATGTTTCAAGACGCTGTTCCTGTCTCTGCAAAGCTCTGTCGTCGTCGCTGTCGACGGCCTCTAGGAACTGAAGATTTTGAAGGGAGGTATCCCAATCGTTTGGACTGCGGACGGAACTTCCAAGGCGCAGTAACGGCAAAAGTACTTGCGTGAGTTCCTCGCCCAGCACATCTTGGATCGAAATTCCGCTAACCTCGCGCGCGAGGTTTCGTAAACGAAGGCCGCAGAGGGCAAAGGCATCGGTTAGCTTGCCTTCGACGTCGTTTGCATACTGGCGAACTAAGATGGCAATGTCGTGCTGTTCAATCGTACCGGCCGCAACTTCCTGCGCAATCCACGTCGCGATGACTTCAGCTTCCTCCTGCTCTGTCCCGAACTGCCAAATGGCGGCAATATCACCATCAACCGAGCGCTCAGCCCGCGCCTCTGGGCGTTCTACCTCTGGATCTATCTGAGAGGCAATCGCATGTTGTATCCGAACAAGATCTTCGTGAGAGCGCCAATTGCAAATCAGCGATACTTGGCGCGCCTGATAATCGGCCACAAATGTATCAAAAGCTTCCGGGATCGCACCGGCCCAGACCATGATGCGTTGCTTGTAGTCTCCGACCGCCGTTAGAATCGGATCGGCGCCATTAAAGGCCGCCTGCAAAAGTTCATACTGGGGAAACGTTGTGTCTTGGAATTCGTCCAAGAAGATGACCGGATAGCTGATATGGAGTGCACGCCTAACCGCCGGATTTTCCTGCAGCATTCGCAGGGCCAAGCGGTTCATCATAGCAAATGAAAGCAGGACATCTTCATAGTCCTCGAACTGAGCCTGCCAATATGCACGCACTGATTGAATGGCTAAGCTTCCATTGCGAAATGGCAACGGCGTCCGGGCAACCAGCCGCTCGAGTTGCGGTGCGTCGATCGCATGAATATTCTTTCGCCGTAGAAAATCACTAAAATCAGCGCGCTTCGGCATGACAACGTGGTAGTCGGCGGGTGGTCGAAACTCATCGGGTATTGCCGCTCTAAACCGGTCAACCAGATTCTTTGCGAATGCGTCGAACGTGAAGGAGTTGAAACGGCGTGCCTGTTCGGGCGTGCAACGCTTCTCAACTCGGAGCGCCAGATTGCGCGCTGCATCACGCTTAAAACTGATCGCCAAGATGCGCTTCGGAGCGGGACAGAGCCCCGTCAACAGCAAGTATGCCGCCTTCTGCGCCAGAAATTCTGTCTTACCAGCACCGGCGCCTGCTGTTACCAGCACGCTCTGGTCGCTCTCTCTAAGCGCCTCCCAAGCCCGCGGCTCGAGATCATCGACACCCTGCGGTCGCCAGTCTTCGGGGCGGATCAGGCTCATTCGTCCACTTCCGGCAGACCGAGGGATTCGCGGATTGTATCGATCAACGCCTTAAGTTCTTTAGGAGCTTTTTCGGCAAGGCTTTCCTTTTCAATGCGGGAAAGCGCGACAATGTGCGTCTCCGGCTTGCTACGGTTCAAGAATAGATAAGGATACCAGCCGAACGCTTCATTATATTCATCGCCGTACAGATCAGGATCGCCGCCCGTCTTTAGCGCGGTGCTCTTCTTCTCAGCGACCGCGTCGGCGCCCATGCGGGGGCCTTGCCCGCCCGGGTGAGAGATTTGGTATTCGTCCGAGAATGCGAAGAGCATCGCGAAGTCGAGATCTAGTGGATGTGAGAAGAATACGTTTTGCTCGGCAAGAGCATCGAACCAGTCATGATCTTCATCAAGCAGTTCTTCATTAGTCAGTTCATCCAGCGCTTCCAGGTCTACGGTTCCGCCCTCCACGTAGGAATTTTCGGAAAGGTCCATCCCGCTCTCTTGCAAATCATTCACTGCCTTCTCAATTGTGTTCGCTCCGCCATGTCGCCGGCCAAGATCCAGATCGAGTAGCGTTGCATGCGGAATCCGTAAATCGGAAAGCAGCTTCCAGAAATGACCGGCGAAACGACCCGCCAGGGGGACCACTGGCACAAAGGATGGGTCGAGCGGAATACCCATGGCGGTTGCAATTCGTGGAATCACCAGCCGCTCCGAGTCCCCTTCACCCAATACTACAAATTTCGCGAAATAAAGTTCGGGATATGCTTTCACGGCAAGCCTAACATATTGCCTCGCTTCCTGATCGCCTGTCGGTAGTGTGAGCTTCCGGACATAGCTCCGCCGCGTGTTACGGTTGAGCCGAAAATACCGCACCTCCTCCGGTTCGATCCGACTCAGGATTGCCGGTGAATGGCTCGACAACATCACTTGGGCCGTCGGCAACGCGCCAATTTCCCGTGCTTGAGACACGATTCGCGACAAAAAGAACGGTGAGAGGCTGTTCTCTGGCTCTTCGATTGCGAGAAGCGTCAAATGTGTTCTGCGAAGCTTTTCGTGTTCGAATGCACTTCCGGCGGCAGGTTGAGCAAAGGCGTCCTTCTCAACCTCCAATGTTGCCGCAGTAAGGGCGATATGGAACAGTGATCGTTGGCCGTCGCTTAGGTCGGCTAGTTCGCGTTCGCGTCCCTCTTCATCGGGCGAGAAAACGAACTCCGCCTTTCGCACCAATTCCTCGAAACGACTATCGACAAGTCTCAGCGCCGGCGTCGTTTCGGTGTCCGCTTCATTCAGCTGACTCCACCGTGCCGACAGACGCTCAATCACGAATTCTGCTGGTTCTTCGCGCTCAAACAATTGCTGAATCCGCTCCGCTCCTTGAGCGCTGCGATTGCGAAAGCCCTCTGACCAACGAGCAGCCTGCCAGAGTCGACCCTTCAGAAGATTTGTCACCTGGCTGGCGGCATCGCGCGAGGCCGGAACGTAAACTAGTTGGACAGATCCACGGTGGACCGATTGAACCCGTGTGCACTCATCCCAATTAAAAGTCTCTTCGAGTGTTTTTATCCAGCGCAGGTCTTCTTCGATATCGCCGTCTGGCGTGCTGTCATCAGTCCACGTCGCACGAAGCTGCATACGAACCTTGAGTGGCTCGCCGGGGGCGGAGGCGGCCATCTGTAGGAAGAATTCTGGAACTGCATCTTCGTAATCTTCTTCATCCAGCCCCTCAAGTTCTGGGAAGCCAAAGACGACTTCGATCGCTAGCGAAGCGCCTGACTCTAACTCCTGGCTGCCCTTTGGAATGTGAAAATCGCGGCGACGGATTGTACGCTGGGATGACGTGACGCCGAACAGCCGTGAAAGGGCAAGAAATGCGGCTGTCTTGCCGGAGCCGTTGCCGCCGACGAACGTTGTCACATTCTCCTCGAAAGCGATCTCCTTTCGATTAGGGCCGAAACACTGAAAATCCCGGATGCTTAACCGCTCAATCTTCATTGTTCTCCCCACTCCAACCAATATATCCCCACGGGAAGGATATATTTATCTAGAGCTTGGAGTCGAGAGGTAGAATTCAGTCGTCCCACTTATTGAATTGCTGGAGCGGCGAGATAGGTGACCGCGACCTGGGCGATGCCGACCAGAATAAGAACTCCGGTCAACACGGCCAAAATAATCTGCAGCCGGGCGTTTTGCTTGAAGCGCTTCTCATCCAGCTCAAATGAGATCAGGCCGGCGACGCCCTTAGGTGACAGGCGATAATTGCCGCCTTCCTGAGTCAACTCCCCGCTCCCCACAAGTGATTCGAGAATGAGACCGTAATAATTCGTGGTAGCTTCGCGATCAGGGTGTCGGAAACTTCGCAGGGAGTACAGCTTCCAAATCAGGTCCATCCTATCTGATGTGAAGCCGCTCTTCTCGATTGTCTTCGAGACGAAGTACCGGAGGACATCAATGCGCCCCTGCCGCACTAGTGGCTTTCGGTTGAACCGTGTCTGCGCCCATTGGTCCTTAGCGTAATAAATCCAATGATAAAAAGTCCATTGACTCAAGACAAAGCGCCAAGCCTCCGTCGTGGTTATGCGGTGCCCCTTGAAATAGTGCTCAGCCTTAAAGCCAAAGTCCTGCAACGCGGCCCTCGGAATGCTACAGGCATAGGCGACGCCAGTTGGCTCGTTGTAATAGTGCCCTGAAGCAGCCACCGGCCCTAGCTCATCCACCAGGAGTTCATTGTTCTTGTTGGCTGGGTCATAGAACCGGATGTGAACGCAGTCATTGCCGCTGGCGGACGAACCCGTAATGTGAAGCTGTTCCTGGACGGGCTTCCTGGCCGCAATCTTCAAAGCGGCTACGTATGCTCGATTCCGAATCCAAGTCTTGATGCCCATATCGGTGCCCCCCAATCCCCATATAGTAGGCGCGAGACGAGGCTGTTAGAGGTGGGCAGGTTTCATCCTCAGAAAACAAAAGCAGCCCGCACGTTGCTCGAAGTCGTGACCGACTAGGCACGGATGTCCCCTTCACGTTCCCATATCTGGTATACGCACTGAAGCAGGATTGGATATGGTCGTCTGAAAGGTCCGCTGTTGCAACCATGGGGGCACCTCCCTCGCCCTGCGTGCCCGGCGAACGCGACCCGCCTAACGTTGGGGCAGCTTGTCGTGTTACGATTGCCGGTCGGCATCCCTCAAGCCAACGCGGCTGCAAGTGCCGGCTCGTGAACCAAACATGCGGCAAGTTGACGGCAGAAGATTTTCCTGTCGCAGAGTTTCTGTAAAGCGAGGAGACGTTGATGAGCGCAAGGGCCCGATTTTTCCGTAGCCTGGTGGCTGTCCTGTTTGCCGGTGTCTTCTGGGTGGATGCCGCCCATGCGCAGGATGCAGGGTGTACGTTCGAGCCGGTGGCCGGTACGTCTCGACAGATTCTGAGATGTCGGGACGGACTTGCCGTCATTGTGGAAGGTGGCGCTCGATTTACGCTGGAGGATCGCGATCGAAACGGCAGTCCCGACGCGGTCAGGTTGCGGCGCAAAGCGCTGCTGCTCGATGCTCCGGCCGGCGCGGTCCAGGGTGGCTTCGCGGTTATCACCCCGCAGGCGATCGCCGCGGTGCGAGGCACAAAATGGGCAGTCGACGTTGGCAATGGCAAGACGTCTGTCTTCGTCCTGAGAGGTCGCGTCGCCGTGCAAAGACCGGCATCCACCGCCGTCGTGGTCCTCGCACCGGGCGACGGCGTGGACGTCGAGGCCGGGACAGGCAAACTCATCGTCAAGCACTGGCCCGCCAAGCGCGTTTCCGCATTGCTGGCCCGTTTCGGCCAGTGAGCTTGCCCAATGAGCTTGCAATGAGCCGACGAGGGCTTCCGACGCTGATCGCGCTCATTCTGGCGGGTCTTTGGGGCGCCGGCCTGGGCTTCGCGCACTGGCACGGCAATTTGTGGTTTCTCGATCGCGTCGAGGCAACGATGACCGATCTTCGAACGCTTGTCCGAGGAACGGCAAAGCCGCCGGAGCTGATCACCATTGTCGCAATAGACGATGAAACGGTGCGGCGCGAGGGCAGCTATCCCCTCAGCCGCGCCATGCTCGCCCGAATCATCGATACGATAGAGCCGCTCGGGCCGAAAGCCATTGCGCTCGACCTGCTGCTGGTCGACCCCGGGGCAAAGGACACTGACGAGGCGCTCGCGCGTTCGCTGAGGAGGAGTAGAAGCGTAATCGCTGCGGCGGCGATCTACCCCGGAAGCAAACAATGGACGCTGGCCGTGGGCGAAGGACCCCTCGCCAGCGTGCCGAATGCCGAGCGGTTCCTGTGGCCCCTGAAAGCGTTTTCGGACGCCGCCGCCGTCGGCGTCGTGAACGTGGGCACCGACAGGACGGGAACGCCCCGGTTCGTGCCGTTGCTGTTTCGGACCGGAGATCAGTTGCAAGCGTCCTTCTCCTTGCGTGTCGCCGCAATAGCGGCGGGAGCGGACCCTGGAATTGCGCCGGATGATGTATCGCTGGACGGACGGTCGATCCGAACGGACATAGGTCACATCCTGCCTCTGACGTTCTATGGCCCGCGCGGCACGATCCGCACGATCAGCGCCGCGACGGTGCTGGAGGGCCATCTCGATCCCGGCGCTATCCGGGGTCGAATTGTCTTGATAGGAGCGACCGCAACCGGCACCGGCGATGTCTTCCCGACACCATTCGATCCCATACTGCCGGGCGTCGAGGTCATGTCGACGGCGATTGCCCATCTGATGGCCGGCGACGGAATCGTGCGCGACCAGAACGTTCGACTTGTAGACGCGGGCTTTGCGGTGGCGCTGCCCATGCTTCTTGTCGGCCTGTTGGCGTGGCGCCGAAACGCCATCGGCCTCACGGCGGTCGCCGGCGTGGTCCTGATCTGGTTCGTGGTCAACATGACCGCCTTCCTGCACCATATCTGGCTGAGCGCCGCGCTGCCGATGACCGCTGCCGTTCCGCCGGCAATCCTGTTTGGGGCCGCGCAGCTTTGGCTGGGCAGGAGCCGGGCCCAATATTTCGCCACCCAGAGCCAATTGCTTCAACGCGTTGAAGCGCCAGGACTGGGGGCATGGCTCGCCAAGCATGGCGACTTCCTCTCGGAACCCGTCCGGACAGAAGCCGCCATCCTGTTCATCGACCTGTCCGGCTTCACCGGATTGAGTGAAACATTGGGACCGAGCGCCACCCGCGAACTCCTGAACAATTTTCACGCGTTGGTGGATAAGGAAGTGACGAGCTGTGGTGGCGTTGTCACGAGTTTCATGGGTGACGGCGCCATGATCCTGTTCGGCCTGCCGGAACCGGCGACAGACGACGCCTTCAATGCTGCCCGCTGTTGTGTCGGGCTCTCCAGCCGCACCAACAGTTGGCTTGCCTCGTTACCTGCGTCGACCGCATCCCGGATCGGCTTCAAGATTGGAGCGCATCATGGAACAATCGTGGCCTCTCGACTCGGCGGCGAAGGGCGTCAGCACATCGCGGCCATCGGCGACACCGTCAACGTTGCAAGTCGCTTGATGGAGATCGCTGCCGGCCGGAATGCCGAAGTGGCGGTGAGTGACGAAATGCTTGATGTCGCCGGTCGCGACTGCGCATTGTTCAAATCCGGTGCTTTAAGAGGACCTGTGGAGACACAGATCCGTGGGCGATCCGGCTCACTCGCAATCTGGTTTTGGCAGAGTGCGCGGGCGCCGCAGTAGATCCGGCCCCGTGATCAATGGCGCCATAACCTCGCCAGCGGCTCAACGAGTGCGCGCGGCACTTAAAAACGCAGCATGGATCCTGAAGCCCAATGCGTTCCGGCACGCCGTGTCTGCTAGACCGAAAAACTTACGCTCACACGGCGCTGACGGAAGTAAGCCTGTAGCAGCTTTCGGCCCGCACGCAGGCCCCCGATCAAGACGTGGGCCGCCTTTTCCCCTTGAGGCTCCGAGCCGCCTGCTCAACCGCCGCCCGGTCGGTGCCAAGTCTGTCGATCAGCTCCTGCGCCTCGTCGCCGGATATGCCGGTGCGCACGGCCAGTTCCTCGACGGTCAGGACGTCGGTGCTGGCGATCTCGCTGGTTTGCGGCAGGGCATCGTCGGCCGTCAGGGGCAAAGCTGCTTCCCTGTCGATCTCCATTTCGGCCTGGTGCCAGTGCCGCTCGGGATCGCCGTGATGCCCGCCTTCGCGTTCCCAGATCTGGTATGCGCGCTGCTCAATCTTGTCGTGGCGTTGGTCGCCCATCGTGATTTCCTCCGTTGCGTCAGGGATGAACGCGGGGCCGATCCGAACGATCCAAAAAATTTGCGTGATCGCCGGGGTCGCCTACGCCTCGGGCGGCGCGTGGCGCCTACTCGCACTGGCGCCTCGGCCCGCCGGAATAAGGCTGGTAGCTGTCGTCCTCGGGTCGGTAGGAGCGATAGCGGCTGAAGCAGGATTGGATATGGTCGTCCGAAAGGTCCGCTGTTGCAACCAAGGGGGCGGCGCCCTCGACATAGCTGACCTCGGCGGGTTGCTGCGCGGTCTGTTCGGCGGCGTTGGCGTCGAGATAGGGCGACATGCAGGGGCGCTGCTGTCCGCTGTAGGACATGTAGCTGTTGTCGTCAGGATTGTAGGAGCGGTAGCGATCCGCGCACCAGCTGACATGGGCAGCCGGCAGCGCGGCCTGCTGCTCGCCCATGTCGGGCGCCACAGCGCTTGTAGTGGTCGGGTCGGGTGACTGCATCCTGGCGGCGGCGTCGGGTGCCGGGGGCTGCGCAGCGGCCACGCGCTCCAGCCCCGGCGCTGCCTTGTCGATCTTTTGTGCGTCCTTGGTCCACAGTTGCGAGACACTGTCGGCGGGTCCGGCCTGATGCACGGGCTTGGCGACAATCAGCCAGGCGGCGAAAGCCAGCCCGCTGGCAAAGACCGCAAGGGTCAGGACGAAGCCTGCGATCAGTGCCAAAGCCGCTTTCATCTCACACTCCTTGATCCCCAGCTAATAGAATGCCGAGCATCGGGACTGGTTCCAGCAGGCGAGCATTTGGTACGGGCCGGCATAGCGATGCGCAAGGGCAGCACGCCCCCTCAAACCGGGTAGCGTCACCTTCATCGTCATGTCGTTCTCCGCCGCCAGCAGTGCTGCCACCATGTCCTTGGCGCCCTGGCGCTGCTGCAGATGGGCGCCACCAGCCGATCCAGCGAGAACGCGCCGGCACCGGTCATGGCCAGCACGAACATGCCGCCGGCGATTGCCAGGTCTTTTTCGAAATGCAGCAGTTCGTTCTGGCTGGCGAGGTTGGTGTGGAACAGAAGGGCCGTCGCCAGGCAGAACAGGCCGAGGCCGAGGGCGCCGAGGCGGGTGAGCAGGCCTGTTGCGATTGAGAGCCCTGCCCCGAGTTGCAGCGCGATGGTGGCGATGAACATCGGCAGGGGCACGCCCATCGCAGCCATCGCTTTGGCCCCTGCTTGGAAATGGGTGGCGAGCGTCAGGCCTTCATGCAGGAAGAGCACGGACAACAGCAGGCGGGCGACCAGCAGGATTGCGTCCTTGAGGTGGTATTTTGCGGCGAGCAGGCGAAGCTTCGCGGCGTGGTCGGTGGGCGTCATGATCTGGCTCCGGGTCTTGGCAATGAGCAGGCACACCGCGCGCCTGGTGGGGCACGCAGGAGCTGCGCTGGAAGTGAGTGATATCCGAGGGGCCGGAGCCGGCCTGAGGGAAGCATGCCGGCTCCAGCTTTTTGGGCGCCGGCCACGATCGCCCAAACTGAACTGGTTCAAAGGCTGACGGGGCACCGAGGCCCCCTCATCCGGCCGCTTCGCGGCCACCTTCTCCCCGAGGGGAGAAGAGACGGGTGTCGCGGCCGAGCACCCCTTCCTCTCCCCTCGGGGAGAGGTCGGATTGCCCTTCGCAATTCGGCCTTGGCAATCCGGGTGAGGGAGAACGTGCCAGGCCTTACTGCGTCACCTTGGTGTCTATGGCCTTTTGCAAATCCTCGAGTTCCTCGCAGCCGGCGGGGCACAGTTTTTGCAGCGAGGCCAGCTGTTCGTTGGCCTTGGCCATGTCGCCGGTCTCGACATAAAGCTCGCCCAGATATTCGCGGGCGGCCTTGTGGTCGGGTTTCAGCTCCAGCGCCTTGTTGTAGTAGGTCAGCGCGGTGGTGAAATCGCCGGTCTTGCGCAGCGTGAAACCGAGCAGATTGTAGACGTCGGCCTGCTGGTTGTCCTGCGCGAGATCACGCAGATCGGCCAGCGCGCCCTTGTAGTCCTTGACCGCGATCTTGGCCTGGACGGCGGTGAGATCCGGCGCGTCCGTACCTTCGATATCGTCGACCGCATAGGCCGGCATGATCGTTGCGACGGGGACCACGGTCAGCACGGCGATGGCGCCGAGCAGGCCGAACAGGGCGTTTCGGCCCAGATTGATCTGTCTCATTGTCTTTCTCGCTTTGTGTTTGAGCTAGCCGTTCAAATTTGGACTGGCGTGAAACCGTAGGCATTGCCGTCCTTGACGAAGACGCCGGTGCCGGGGAACGGGAAGTGCGAACCGGAAATGCGGATGTTGTCCGCGATCACCCGGTCGATGATCTTGTGGCGGGTGGCGATCGCCGTCGGCCCGTCCTGGTCGTAGGCCCCCTGCCACTCCGGATGCGGCGCCAAGAGGGCCGGCACATACATGGTGTCGGCCGAGATCATCAGCTGTTCCTTGCCGGAGTTGGCGAGGTAGACCGAGTGGCCAGGCGTGTGGCCAGGCGCGGCGATGATCTGGATACCGGGCACGACCTCGGCGCCGTCCTCGACCAGCTTCCAGTTCTTCCATTTCGGAAAATTTTCGGCGATGCGCTTGCCCGCCGGCTTGCGGCCCTCGGGAAGCTTGGCCAGCCGGCTGGGATCGGTCCACCAATTGTATTCGGTGGCGTTGACGATCAGCTCGGCATTGGGGAACACCGGCGCGTTGGTGCCCTTTTCCATCAGGCCCCAGACATGGTCTGGGTGGAAATGCGAGATCATGATGGTGTCGATCGCCTTGTAGTCGATGCCTGCGGCGGCCATGTTGGCCGGCAAATGCGTGGCGTTGGTCTGCCACTGGCCAACGCCCGAGCCCGCATCCATCATGATGAGCTTGCCGTTCATCTTGAGCACGACAACGGTGAGCGGGATCGGCATGAACTCGGTGGTCAGCCCCGCCTTGGCGAGTGCGGCCTTGGTGTCGTCGACCGAGACATTCTTGATGAAGGCCGGGTCATGGGGCTTGCGCCAAATGCCGTCATAGATGGCGGTCACCTCGATATCGCCGACCTTGTATTTGTAGAAGCCGACCGACGGCTCGACCGGCGTTTCGGCGAAGGCGGGCTGAGTGAATTCCAGCTTGCCGGCAAGGCCGAAAGCGGTGGCGGCGAGTGTGGTTCCAAGCAATGTGCGACGTGTCATGCTGAACATGGTGATTTCCTCTTGTGAGTGGTGTCTGAAGTGGCGGAAGAGATGACGGAGAGCGCCGGCTCCCGTCCTGATGCGGCGGCGCCGCGGGATCTAGCGCCGGCACTCATGAAACTCAGTTGCCCCAGATGCCGTCGCGGTTGTGCTGGTCAATGATGTCCTGCACCGAGCCCTGGTTCGGCCCGGTCGTTCACCTTGGCGTCGACGCCGTCCTGGTGCGCTGTGTAGGGAATTGAGGCCGTCGCATTGGTGTCGACTGCAGGCTGGTTGGCCTTGTTGGTGAAGTGGTCACTGCCGGCAAAGGCAGCGCTCGAGGCAAGCAGCATCGCAGCCACGCTGAAAGCGAGCTTGGTCATGTCCAAAATTCCTTGTTTCGTTTCTTCGGGGTCGCGGGCCGGAATGGCCCCGCTGATAACAAGACCCGGAAGGCCTGAGCTTTATTCCCCGGTGCGGTGAGATTTTTTTGGAAAGGGGGAGAGATCAACAAAGAGCGGCCTGGCAGGACTTGCCTCTTGGCCTCCATCCATCGACGGCGCCAGTTCATCTGGCGCCGTCCTTGAACCTGTTGCCGTCCCGTTCGCTCGTGGTCAGGCGGCTGGGCGGCAAATGTGCTAAGCGCGCTTGCGTTCCTTATCTTTCGCAAGGTGGTAAGGCCGCACAAGAACGTCCGCTGGAATGTGCCATTCCTTGCTGAGCTTGAAGACCATATCCATGGTGAGGGCACGCTTGCGGCTCAGCACTTCGGTCGCACGAGGCGAAGACCCGATTACATCGGCCAGAGCTTTGCGAGAAAGTTTGAACAGTTCCATGTGAGAACGAATGGCTTCGACTGGATCCGGCGCTTCAATTGGGTAGTGCTTGTCCTCATAAGCCTCGATCAAGGTTGCAAGGACGTCGAAGCGATCACCATCGGCAGAGCCCACCTCGGGTTCATTCTCAAAGTATTTGGTGATCTCCGCAATCGCCCAATCATAGTCGGCTTCGGTCTTAATGGGTCGAATGTTTTCCATCACACCTTCTCCGGATCAATCTTGTCGTAGTCCTTGTGTGTCCCGACGAATTTGATCAGGACACGACGAAACTTGTAGGCGACATGAACAATCAAACGGTACTTGTTGCCGCCTATGTCGAAAATGACACGATTGTCGCCGACAAAATCAACCGCGGCACCAAACACAACCTTGATGTCGGCAGGGGTCTTCCAGTCGGCCTTGTCGACAGTCACATACCATGCAGTCAAAGGCGCTTCGGCCTGATTGTGCTTGGCCCAGAAGTCCCTCAGTGCCTTCTTGGCAATGATCTGCATGACTCAATATAGGATATTCCCAAATTGGGAACAAGTGGGATTTTCCCAATTTGGGAAAATGGTCGACCGAAGAGCGGGGCGCCTACTCCGCCGCCTCGGCACAGTGCTGGGGCACATAGTTGAGGATCGGGCCGAGCCAGCGCTCGACCTCGGCGAGCGGCATGGCCTTGCGGCGGGCGTAATCCTCGACCTGGTCACGCTCGACCTTGGCGACGCCGAAATAATAGCTTTCGGGATGCGCGAAATAGAGGCCGGACACCGACGAGCCCGGCCACATCGCATAGCTTTCGGTGAGGCTGACGCCGGCATTGCGCTCGCCATCGAGCAGCCTGAACAAAGTCGCCTTTTCGGTATGGTCGGGCTGCGCGGGATAGCCGGGCGCCGGGCGGATGCCGCGATAGGGCTCGCCGATCAGCTCGTCCGGCGCCAGTTCCTCGTCGGCGGCATAGCCCCAGAACTCCGTGCGCACCTTCTCGTGCATGCGCTCGGCAAAGGCTTCGGCGAAGCGGTCGGCCAGCGCCTTGACCATGATCGAGGAATAGTCGTCATTGGCGCGCTCGAAACGCTCGGCGATCGCCACTTCCTCGATCCCTGCCGTGACGATGAAGCCGCCGATGTAATCGGCCTTGCCGATGTCCGCAGGCGCAACGAAATCCGACAGCGCGACATTGGCCTTGCCGTCGCGCTTGGTCAGCTGCTGGCGCAGCGTGAAGAAAGTGCCCAGCTCCTGCGAGCGTGCCTCATCCGTGAACAGCCTGATGTCGTCGCCGACGGCATTGGCAGGCCAGAAGCCGACGACGCCGCGCGGCGCGAACCATTTTTCGGCGATGATCTTCTTCAGCATCGCCTGCGCATCCTCGAACAGCTGGCGCGCGGCGGTTCCCTGTGCTTCGTCCTCGAGGATCTTGGGGTAGCGGCCCTTCAGCTCCCAGGTCTGGAAGAAAGGCGTCCAGTCGATGTAACGCGAGAGCTCCGCCAGATCCCAGTTGTCGAACACTTTCACGCCGGTGAAGGACGGCTTCGGCGGCTGGTAGGCAGACCAGTCGATCTTGTGCGCATTGGCCCTCGCCTTGGCCAGCGGCAGCCGCTGCTTGTCTGCTTCCGAGCGGGCATGCGCGTCGGCGACCTTCTTGTACTCGGCTCGCACGGCGTCGACATAGTCGGCCTTGCCGTCGTTGGACAACAGCGCCGAGACCACGCCGACCGCCCGGCTGGCGTCGGTGACGTAGACCGTCTGCCCTTTGGCGTAGCGTGGGTGGATCTTCACCGCCGTGTGCACGCGGCTGGTCGTGGCGCCGCCGATCAAGAGCGGAATGTCGAAGCCCTCGCGCTCCATCTCGGCGGCCATATGCGCCATCTCGTCGAGCGACGGCGTGATCAGGCCGGACAGGCCGATAATGTCGACTTGTTTGTCGCGCGCCGTCTGCAGGATTTTTGCCGCCGGCACCATGACGCCGAGATCGATGATCTCGTAATTGTTGCAGGCAAGCACGACGCCGACGATGTTCTTGCCGATGTCGTGGACATCGCCCTTCACCGTCGCCATCAGAATTTTGCCTGCCGTTTGGCGCTCGCCATTGTCGATGCCGTTGGCGGCGTTGGCCAGTTTCTCGGCCTCCATATGCGGCAGCAGCCCAGCGACCGCCTGTTTCATGACACGCGCCGACTTCACCACTTGCGGGAGGAACATTTTTCCCGCCCCGAACAGGTCGCCGACGACATTCATGCCGGCCATCAGCGGACCTTCGATGACATGCAGCGGGCGCTCGGCGCCAAGCCGCGCTTCCTCGGTGTCGGCGTCGATGAATTCGGTGATGCCGTTGACCAGCGCATGCGAAATCCGCTGTTCGACCGGCAGCTCGCGCCAGGCGAGATCGCGCTCCTGCGCTTCCTTGCCGGCCGTGCCCTTGAAGCGTTCGGCGATCTCCAGCATGCGCTCGGTGGCGGTGCCGCCGGCCTTGGGGGCGCGGTTGAGAACGACATCCTCGCAGGCTTCGCGCAGCTCCGGCTCGATCATGTCGTAGACGGCCAATTGGCCGGCATTGACGATGCCCATATCCATCCCGCGCTGGATGGCATGGTAGAGGAACACCGCGTGCATGGCCTCGCGCACCGGCTCGTTGCCGCGGAACGAGAAGGACAGGTTCGAGACGCCGCCCGAGATATGGACATGCGGCAGTGTCGAGGTGATCTCGCCGGTGGCCTCGATGAAGTCGACGCCGTAATTGTCGTGCTCCTCGATGCCGGTGGCGACCGCGAAGACATTGGGGTCGAAGATGATGTCCTCGGGCGGAAAGCCGGCCTGTTCGGTAAGCAGCTTGTAGGCGCGGGTGCAGATCTCGACCTTGCGCGCCTTGGTGTCAGCCTGGCCGGCTTCATCAAAAGCCATCACGACCACTGCTGCGCCATAGGCCCGCACCAGCCTGGCATGATGCAGGAAGGCTTCCTCGCCTTCCTTCATCGAGATGGAATTGACCAGCGGCTTGCCCTGCACGCATTTCAGGCCGGCCTCGATGATCTCCCACTTCGAGGAGTCGACCATCACCGGGACGCGCGCGATATCAGGCTCGGCGGCGATCAGGTTGAGATACTCGACCATCGCGTTCTTCGAATCGATCAGGCCCTCATCCATGTTGATGTCGATGATCTGGGCACCATTGGCGACCTGGTCGCGCGCCACGTCGAGCGCCGGGACATAGTCGCCCGCCGTGATCAGTTTTCGGAACTTGGCCGATCCCGTGACATTGGTGCGCTCGCCGACATTGACGAAGGGGATCTCGTCGGTCAGCGTGAACGGCTCCAGCCCGGACAAGCGCATCTTGCGCTCGATCTCGGGAATGGCGCGCGGCGGATATTTTTTGACCGCTTCGGCAATCGCCCGGATGTGCTCCGGCGTCGAGCCGCAGCAACCGCCGACGACATTGACCAGCCCTTCCCGCGCGAAATTCTCAATCTGTGCGGCCATGAAGTCCGGGCTCTCATCATAGCGCCCGAATTCGTTGGGCAGGCCGGCATTCGGATAGGCGCAGACGAAAGTGTCGGCAGCGGCCGATATTTCGGCCAGATGCGCGCGCATGGCGTTGGCGCCGAGTGCGCAGTTGAGGCCGATGGTGAACGGGCTGGCATGGCGCACCGAATGCCAGAAGGCGGTCGGCGTCTGCCCCGACAGCGTGCGGCCTGAGAGATCGGTGATGGTGCCCGAAATCATCACCGGCAGGCGCACCTCTTTCTCGATGAAAATCTCGTTGCAGGCGAAGATCGCCGCCTTGGCGTTCAGCGTGTCGAAAATGGTCTCGATCAGGATGATGTCGGCGCCACCGTCGATCAGGCCGCGCAGTTGCTCGCCATAGGCCAGGCGCAAATCGTCGAAGGTCACGGCACGGTAGCCGGGATTGTTGACGTCGGGCGACATCGAGGCCGTGCGGTTGGTCGGCCCGAGCGCACCGGCGACGAAGCGGCGCTTGCCGTCTTCCTGCTCGGCGCGAATGGCGGCGCGGCGCACCAGCCGCGCACCGTCGCGGTTCAGCGCATAGACGGCATCCTCCATGCCGTAATCGGCCTGGGCGATCGACGTCGAGGAAAAGGTGTTGGTCTCAAGAATGTCAGCGCCGGCAATGGCGTATTGGTAGTGGATCTCCTCGATCGCCGCCGGCTGCGTGAGGATCAAGAGGTCGTTGTTGCCTTGCTGGTGACAGGCGCAGCCGGCGAAGGCCTCGCCGCGGAAATGCTCCTCGTCAAAACCCAGGTCCTGGATCTGCGTGCCCATGGCGCCGTCGAGGATCAGAATGCGCTCGCGCGCTGCCGCGGTGAGCGCCGCAAGCACTTCCGAACCGTCGGGCTTGGCCGCGACGGGGCCGAACAATGCGTCCAGCGATGCAGAATTCTGCGACATTTCTTATCCTTGAGGCGATAACCATCACATAAGGATATCTTTATGTCAATATACGAGATGCAGGCGAACGTGTCATGTCAAAAGCTAGGTGCGATCATCACGATCCACACCATGGCCGGCAGCGGTCATTGGCGGAACCGGTGCCGCGCCGTGCCTATCCCACCACGTCCCGATAGAGTCTGACCTCGCCATCCTGGCCGCGAATGCGCCAGTTGTTGTCCCCTTCCCGCGCCTCGATGGAACACGGCCCAAGCGGCACCTTGCCGCCGCCTTTCGGCAGGTCCAGCACATAGACGGGATTGCAGATGCCCGACAGGCGGGCACGCAGAGCGCCGGCCAGCGCCTGTCCCTCGGCGATGGTGGTGCGCCGATGCGCCATGCCGCGCGCGAGGTCACCGTGGTGCAGGTAATAGGGTTTGATGCCGAGCCGGTACATCAACTCGCGGCAGAGTTCCTCCAGCACGTCCACCGTGTCGTTGACGCCCTTGAGCAGGACGCTCTGGTTGAGCAGCACGAAGCCCGCCTGGCGCAGGATGCGACAGGCCATCTCGGTGGCGGGCGTGATCTCGCGCGCGTGGTTGAAATGGGTGACGACGGTGACCATCAGGCGGCCTTGCAGAGCGGCAACCAACCCGGGCGTGATCCGGGAGGGCAGTACGACAGGTATACGCGTGTGGATGCGCAGCAACCGCACATGCGCGATCGTCTCGATACGGGCGCGGATTTCGGCCAGCGCCTTGTCCGGCAAGGACAGCGGATCGCCGCCGGTCAGGATCACTTCGCGGATTTCGGTGTGGGCTTCGATATAGGCAAAAGCCTCTTCCAGAGCCTCTCGCGAGTACCCGCGGCCGATGGACGTCAGGGATTCCTTGCGGAAACAGAAGCGGCAATAGACCGCGCATTGATAGGTCGGGAACAACAGCACCCGGTCGGCATGGCGATGCGTCAACCGCGGCACCGGGCTGAAGGCATGGTCGGCGATCGGATCGTCGAGCTCGCCTTCCGTTTCCACCAGCTCATCCGGCGATGGAATGACCTGCGCGCGGATCGGATCGGCGGGATCGTTCCAGTCGATCAGGTCGAGATAGGTTTTTGGGGCACGCACCTTGTGCCGCGCGGCTGCCTCCTGCGCCGCCGCCCGCTCGGCGGGTGACAGCGGCAGCGAGGCGAGATCGCGGACATGGCGGACGCCGGCGCGGACATCGTCCTGCCAGGCGGTGTCGCCATTGGCGGCTTTGAGATTGGTGTCTGTGTTCATCGGGGTCTCGGGGCAGCAATTTGGGCGAGCTATCGACCGGATGACGGAGTTGGTCAACCGTCTTAGAGTTCCGCCGACCTCAGAGGCTGACGCTGGCCCTCATTGCCCTGCCGAACCCGACTTTCGCCGCAATCGACCAACGCAACGATTTCGGGCAATCTGGCAGATAAGGCGTTCCAAGGGGAGATGGGCGCTGCTTAGGGAGGACTGCCATGACCAAGATGCCGCGCTACGAGGATGCCGTTGAGCGCTTTCGCATCGAATACGAAATCGTCCGGTTGCATGGCAACCCTACAACCGGCATCAATGCCTACGTCGAATGCTGCGGCCGCTACACCGGTGAAAACCGGCTGGCGCTGCGCGCGATCTCGGCCAGCGGCGAATTGCGCGAATTCAGCTTCGACGAGCTCGCCGACATGTCGGGTCGCGCCGCCAATGTGCTCAAGGCCGCCGGCGTCGGTGCCGGCGATGTCGTCGCCGGCATGCTGCCGCGCATCCCCGAATTGGTGGCGCTGATCCTCGGCACATGGCGCATCGGCGCGGTCTACCAGCCGTTGTTCACCGCCTTCGGCCCGAAGGCCATCGAGCACCGTCTCGGCTATAGCGGCGCCAAGATCGTGGTCACCAACCCGGCCAATCGCGGCAAGCTCGACGAGGTCGAGACACCAACGCAAATCGCGACCATTCTTGGCCCCGGCGAGGCGCTGCCGGACGGCGACATGGATTTTCGCGCCGCGCTTGCCGCCGCCTCGCCCGACTGCGAACCGGTGATGCGCAAGGGCGACGACCTGTTCATGATGATGTCGACCTCGGGCACCACAGGCCTGCCCAAGGGCGTGCCGGTGCCGCTCCGCGCCCTGCTCGCGTTCGGCGCCTATATGCGCGACGCCATCGGCTTGCTGCCCGACGACATTTTCTGGAACATCGCCGATCCCGGCTGGGCCTATGGCCTCTATTACGCCATCACGGGGCCCTTGCAGCTCGGCATCGCCACCACCTTCTATGAAGGCGCCTTCAACGTCCAAAGCACCTGCGACATCATCGAGCGGCTTGGCGTCACCAGCCTTGCCGGCTCGCCCACCGCCTATCGCCTGCTGATGGCGGAAGGCGCGGAAGCCGCAGCTCGCGTCAAAGGCAGGTTGCGCGTGGTGAGCAGCGCCGGCGAACCGCTCAATCCGGAAGTGATCCGCTGGTTCGACGCCAATCTCGCCGCCCCGATCCACGATCATTACGGCCAGACCGAAAACGGCATGATGGTCAACAACCATCATGGGCTCTCGCATCCCGTGCGCGCGGGCTCGGCCGGCTTCGCCATGCCCGGCTACCGCATGGTGGTGCTGGACGAGGCCGGCAACGAGCTCGGTCCCAACCAGCCCGGCATCCTCGCCGTCGACATCGCGAAGTCGCCGCTGCGCTGGTTCGACGGCTATCACCAGTCGCAGACGCCGGCGATATCAGGCGGCTACTACCGCACCGGCGATACGGTGGAGTACGAGCCGGACGGCTCGGTCTCCTTCATTGGCAGGGCCGACGACGTCATCACCTCGGCCGGCTACCGCATCGGCCCATTCGACGTCGAAAGCGCGCTGATCGAGCATCCGGCGGTCAACGAGGCGGCAGTGGTCGGCGTGCCCGATCCGCAGCGCACCGAGATCGTCAAGGCCTTCGTGGTGCTGGCGCCGGCTTACCAGGGCAATCCCGAGCTAGCCGAAGAACTGGCCCAGCATGTCAAGAAGCGGCTCTCGGCGCACGCCTACCCGCGCGAGGTCGAATTCGTCAGCGAGCTGCCGAAGACCCCGAGCGGCAAGATCCAGCGGTTCCTGCTGCGGAAGGCGGAGGTGGAGAAGCGCAAGGCGGGCTGAAGCCTTCGATCTTCCAGCGCCGAAACCCGCTTCCCGTCGATTTCCGCCACGCAATAGCCGCGAAGTCCCCGGAGGCTCTCAGGCCTGTCGATCATCAAGGGGGAGGCTACGTCATGCCGATGGTTTGGACGTTTCTGTTTGCGCTCTCGAGCAGCGTTGCGTTCGCGATCTCGCCGGAAGATGATTATATCGCCGCGCGCGACAAGGCGATTGCGGCCATCGCGGCGCTGAACGATGCGAATGCTGCAATCGAAACGATCGACGCCGAGAACGAGAAGGCTCTGGCCGACCTGCAACAGCGCCTTTCGGGCATCATCGGTCCGCTGGCGGTCAAGGGTTTTCCGGCAACTGGCACGATCAATATCGAAAGCCTCAGCGACTCCGATATCGGCTCTGGCATGCTCGACGGGCTGCGCTACACCAAAGGCGATGACGGCCCCAGCCTGGTGGCAACGACGCGAGGGCTGCTGGAGCGCTGGCTCCAGGCCAAAACCGCCGAGACCGACGAGAGTTTCAAACTGCCCGCCGGCATCGATGCCGCGCTGAAGGTCGATGCTTTCTATACCCAGGCGATCAACAGCGACGCCGCCTTTGAGGGAACGCTCGACTTTCCACTGAAGAAGCCTGAAGGCGCCGACATTGCCTTCGCAAGGCTCGGCGGCTGGACGCAGGACGTCGGACCGATCTACGAGCAGGAGGTCATCGTTACACTCGTCAAAGGCAACAGCGTGAGGATCATGGCAGCGCCGGCCGCCCCTGCCGTTCCCAAGATCGCCGCCTGCGACGCCGTCTGGGCTGCTGCGGATGCCGCCGCGCAGAAATTCCAGGAGGCCTACCAGGCATCGGACCTCAAGGACGAAAAGGCGTTCGAGTCCTCCAACGCCGCCTGGGACAAAGGCGATAGCGACTATCGCGCCTGCATGGCCCAGCACCTGCCGGGAGACCCGACCTTCCCGGCGCTGCTCGCCCAGGCGCAGGCGCTGGCCGATCAGATGACCGCCAAATAAGTCGCTCGCGGCGGAAATCCAACACAGCAATGGCGAGCCGGCACAATCAACGATGCCAGTTCGCACCCGCTCTCGTTCCGCATCATGGAGGAGCCGGCGTGCAATGCGCTTCCACCTTCCGGGCGGATTCGAGCCTGAATGATAGTCCGTCTTCCCCGCGTACAACCTCAGGGTTCCATGGCCGCCTCGCAATGTGAATTAACCTTACAAAATCGATGTTTTTGAGCAAATCCGCTCATCAGACTGCGGAAAAGCATTTGTCATTTGATTTTTATCGCCCGAAAACCGGATACTCCCCGCTCTCGTGAATATTTCGGCAACCAAGAAGGGCAATGTTTGGTTTTCGATTCGCCTCGAAGCTCATATTTAAGCCTTAGCTACTATGGTCGACCAAGGGACAATTGTTCCTGAAAGGTATTCATACCAAATTGGCAGCTGCGATGCTCAATGCCGGCAGGGTGAAACGGGCCATTTTTTCTTCCGCCAACTTGCCGGCGGCGATTGCGTTTGTTGTGCTTCTCGTCTGTGCCTTGGTTGCCGATCAGAGGAACAGAGACGTTTCCGATCAGCTGGCGCGCGCCGATGTCCTGGCCAAGGTCAACATCATACGCGCCAAGCTCGAAGGCAACATAAGCGGCAATCTCCAGCTGGTTCAGGGTCTCGTTTCGACGATCGTTACCGAACCCTATATGGGCCAGCAGAGATTTGCGGCGCTCGCCCGCAATTTGTTCCAGCAAAAATCGCAACTGCGCAATATTGCCGGCGCGCCCGACCTCGTCATCACACTGATATACCCGCTGGAAGGCAATGAGAAAGCCATCGGGCTGGACTATCGCAAGACCGAGGCGCAACGCATGGCTGCGCTTCGAGCGCGGGACCAGCGCGCGCTGGTGCTCGCAGGGCCGGTCAAATTGGCACAAGGCGGTCGTGGTTTCATCGGCCGTATCCCCGTCTTCGTGCCGACGGCGGGAGGCGGCGACCGGTTTTGGGGGATTGTCTCGGCCGTGATCGATATCGATCGGCTCTACAGTGCGAGCGGACTGACCGACCCTGAGCTCGATATCGATGTCGCGCTCATCGGCAAGGATGCATTGGGGGGCGGTGGCGAACTGTTCTTCGGCGGCGACAATGTCGTGGCCGGCAGTCCGGTGACGGCGGAGGTGCAACTGCCTTCGGGCTCCTGGCAAATTTCAGCCATACCGAAGGGCGGCTGGCCGACCGCTCCGAAAAATGAGTGGCTGCTGCGGACGATCATGGCGCTCGCCGGCGCACTGGTGGTGCTGCCGATCCTGGTGGCCGGACGGCTTTTTGGTGAAAGACAGAAAAATTACGCCGAGTTGAGGCGCCTGTCCGGGCGACTGGAGCTGGCATTGGAGGCCTCGGGCATAGGCGTGTGGGAGCACGACCTCGGCAGCAACGAGCTCGTATGGGACGACCGCATCAACGAAATCTATGGCAAGCCCGCCGACGGAAAGACCCGCGGCTATGACGACTGGGCGCTGTCGATCCACCCTGAAGACTTCGAACGAGCCAAACAGGACTTCGATTCAGCTGCCGCGACACGGGGCTTGTACTCCTCGCAGTATCGGCTACTGCGGCCAGATGGCACCATTCGCCATGTGCGCACACGCGCCAGCTTCTTCCAGGACAATAACGGCGCGTCGAAAATGATCGGCGCCGAATGGGACGTAACCGGCGACGTGTTGCTGAACGAGAACCTCCTGCGCGAACGACGCCTTTCAGAATCGAAGAATATCGAACTGAATTTGGCCAAGGCCCGCATCGAGCATGTCGCACTGCACGATTCGCTGACCGGCCTGCCCAACCGTCGGTATCTGGACGAGATGCTTGCCGAAAACCGCGAAGCCGAGGGCCGCGCAGCATTGCTGCATCTCGACCTTGACCGCTTCAAGCAGATCAACGACACGCTCGGCCACGCGGCGGGCGATGCATTGCTGGTGCATGCTTCGAAAGTCATCAAGGCCAGCGTCGGTCCGGCCGATTTCGTTGCGCGCATCGGCGGCGACGAGTTTTTCGTGCTGAGCCATGGACGCGACGACAAGGAGCTTGCCGCGCTCGCCGACCACATCATCGATGCGATGCGCCAGCCGGTCGACTATCTGGGTCACCAGTGCCGGTTCGGCGTAAGCATCGGCATTGCAGCCAACAGCGGCGTCGATGCCAAGCAGTTGCTCGTCAATGCCGATCTCGCGCTGTACCGGGCGAAAGGCCGTGGCCGCAACCGCTACGAGTTTTTCAACGAAGATCTGCAGAGCGAGATCGTGCGGACCAAGCAGACCGCCGACGAGATTCTGGGCGGACTCGAGAGGAACGAATTCGTCGTCTACTACCAGCCGCAGTTCGACGCCAGGACGCTGGAGATCGTCGGCGTCGAGGCGCTGTCGCGTTGGGATCATCCGCGACGCGGTATACTGACCCCCGGCGCATATTTGAAGGTGGCTGAAGAACTCAATGTCGTGGCGCTTATCGACCGCACTGTCCTGAAGCAGGCGCTTGATAGTCTCGAGCGCTGGTCGCGCAGCAACCTCAACATCCCGCGCGTGTCGGTCAACGTCTCAGCCAGGCGGCTGGAGGACCGGGACCTGATCAAAGGTTTGCGCAAGCTAGCCATCAAGAAAGGGACCGTATCGTTCGAGCTGGTGGAGTCGATTTTCCTCGATGAAAACGACGAACTGGTCAGCTGGAATATCGAACACATCAAGGAGCTCGGCATCGACATCGAGATCGACGATTTCGGCACCGGGCATGCCTCGATCGTCTCGCTCTTGAAGTTGCGACCGCGTCGCCTCAAGATCGATCGCCAGCTGGTCACACCCATCACCAGCTCAACCGCGCAGCGGCAACTGGTGTCGTCCATCATCGACATCGGCAAGTCGCTCGGTATCGAAGTGATCGCCGAGGGCGTCGAGACGATGGAGCACGCGCAGATCCTGAAAGAGCTTGGCTGCGATATCCTGCAAGGGTTCTTTTTCGGCTACCCGATGGACGCAAAAGCCTTCAAGGTATTCGCCCAGTCACGCAAATGGCTGGCGGCGAGCTGACAAACCCTGCTTGACGCAATTGCGGACGGAAGAACCATTTCTGAATTGGTATAGCTGCGCAGCCCCCCCGGCGCTTTCGACCCCGTCCGCTTGACAGATCGATTGACGGAAGGATTCAGCAGAATTTCAGAAATCTGCCGGTACGCGCCCGTTCCCTGGCTTCATTGTTCTCAACGACGAACCGGAGGAGGTCGACCATGTCACCGAATGAGAACACGCGCCAAGCCGCCCGGCAGGAACTCCTGGAATTTGCGTCTACGGTCATGGCCGGGTCCCCTTGTGCGCCCATGCCTGGAACAATGTTCGAAATGCTGGAGATCATGGCCGTGGAGAGGCGCATGACTTCCGGCCAAAGTGAGGGTGGACCAAATTCTCCTGATCCCTTGACGTCCGCGCCGATTGAGACCCCAATCAGGCAGCGTTTGGTCGAGCTGGTCAGATCGGCATTGAATGTCGCGAGAAAACCCCGGGCACATACCACTGGCACTTGGCAGTTGCGAGCTTGATCTTGCCCGCGGGCTGCTGTTGTGCGACGGGAAACCTGTCGCTCTGCGCTCCAAGGCATTTGATTTGTTGACCTACCTGAGCAGGAATGCCGGGCGTGTCGCGACCAAGTCTGAACTGATGTCGGCGGTGTGGCCTGATGTCTTCGTGACCGAGGACTCACTGACGCAGGCGGTCAGGGAGTTGCGAAAGGCGCTGCAGGACGAAAGCCAAACCATTATCCGCACGGTCGCCAAGCGCGGCTACGTCTTCTCTCCTCCCGACGCGCCAAAGCAGGAGCGCTCCGGGCAGCCGCGCGTTGCGGTGCTGCGTTTCAGCAATGAAGGTGCGCCGGAAGACACCCCCTTGGTCGACGGTTTCGCGGAGGACATTGTCAATGCGTTGGCGCGCTTCGGAACGGTCGTCGTGCTGGCGCGCAATTCCGGTTTTGCCTTTGTCTCGGATTCCGCGTCCGATTGGCGTGCCGTTGGCGACAGCCTTGGCGCAACCTATCTGGTCCGCGGCAGGGCGACGACCCGGGCAGACGGTATGCGGGTCACCGTCAGTCTCATTACTGCCTCGACGGGTGAAGTCCTCTGGAGCGATACTTTTTCGGCGTCCGGCGGCCAGATCTTCGACATGCAGGAAGAAATCGCCCGCCGTGTGGTGAACCGGCTGGTCGCTCGGCTCGACGACGCAGGTGTCAAGCAAGCAACCCCGAAGCCTCCGGGCAGCCTGGCCGCATACGAGCTTTTCCTGCGTGGACTGGCCCGGCTGCGCGGTTATGGCGATGATGACAACGAGGCAGCGCGAAACCTTTTCCAGGCTGCGATCGAAAAGGACCCGACCTATGCCTTGGCGCATTCCTACATCGCGCTCGCCGATCTCATCATCGGTGGCTATGCCGAGGCATCCCCCGCATTGCTTGCTTCACTGATTGATCGCGCGGAGTGTGCGGTGACCTTGGCGCCGGAAGAACCGCGCTGCCATCGCGTGCTCGCCCAGGCTTTAATCTCCGCCCGTCAGTTCGACGCGGCTGAACATCACCTTCAGCGCGCGCTCGACCTCAATCCGTATGACGCCGATACGATTGCGCAAATGGGGTTCTTGCTCACGATGAGAGGCAGGCCTCTTGAAGCACTCGCGGCAATTGACAGTGCGATACGGATCAACCCGATCCATCCTGACTGGTACCACTATGATCGCGCCATCGCGCTCTACTCGGCTGGAGATTACAGGGCCGCGCTTGTCAGCATGTCCAAGATCCCCTCGAAGACCCCTTGGCGACTGACAAGGCTGGCGGGATGCCACGCGCAACTCGGCGAACTGAAGGAAGCTCAGCGCATCATGGCAGAGGTCAAGCGGATAGCGCCTGAGTTTTCGCCGATGCAGTTTGCGCAAACCGGGATTGCGTACGAACATGCGAGCGATGTTGAACACCTCGTTGCCGGCGTCGCGAAAGCACTCGCAGCGGGTGAGGAGCAACCCTAGGCGGGGGGTTACCCCCGCAGCCCCGGAGCTTCCTGCCCGGTGCGCTCAACATATTCGGTATAGCCGCCGCCATAGGTGTGGATGCCATCGGGCGTCAGTTCCAACACGCGGTTGGAGAGTGCGGCCAGGAAATGACGGTCGTGCGAGACGAACAACATGGTGCCTTCGTACTGCGAGAGTGCGGTGATCAGCATCTCCTTGGTGGCGATGTCGAGGTGGTTGGTCGGTTCGTCCAGCACCAGAAGATTGGGCGGGTCGAACAGCATCAGCGCCATCACCAGCCGAGCCTTCTCGCCG
Organism: Mesorhizobium sp. PL10; assembly: GCF_053714315.1. Taxonomy (NCBI): domain Bacteria; kingdom Pseudomonadati; phylum Pseudomonadota; class Alphaproteobacteria; order Hyphomicrobiales; family Phyllobacteriaceae; genus Mesorhizobium; species Mesorhizobium sp. PL10. The sequence goes on from NZ_JBSKBR010000017.1 coordinate 125,606, forward strand.
CCTGACAGCACGCGGCATCTCTTCTCGATCTCGTCGCCGGAGAAACCGAAGCAGCCGGCGAGTGCCCTGAGCGGCGCCTGGCCGGCCTGGGGAAACGCGTCTTCCAGCGTCTGGAACACGGTGCGCTCGCCTTCCAGCACCTCCATGGCGTGCTGGGCGAAATAGCCCATTTTCACGCTCGGTCCCCGCGCGACCGTGCCGGCATCGGGGTCGGAGGCGCCGGCGACCAGCTTCAGCAGCGTCGACTTGCCGGCGCCGTTGACGCCCATGATGCACCAGCGCTCGCGGCGGCGGACCTGGAAGTCGAGCCCCTCATAGATGCTGCGGCTGCCATACCCCTTGTGGACGTTCTTCAACGTCACGACATCCTCGCCGCAGCGCGGCGCCGGCTGGAAATCGAAATTCACGACCTGGCGGCGCTTGGGCGGCTCGACGCGGTCGATCTTGTCGAGCTTCTTCACCCGGCTCTGCACCTGGGCAGCATGTGAGGCGCGCGCCTTGAAGCGTTCGATGAAGGCGATCTCCTTGGCCAGCATCGCCTGCTGGCGCTCGAACTGCGCCTGCTGCTGCTTGTCGGCGATCGCCCGCTGCTGCTGGTAGAATTCGTAATTGCCGGAATAGGCGGTGAGCGAACCGGCGTCGATCTCGACCACCTTGTTGACGATGCGATTCATGAACTCGCGGTCGTGCGAGGTCATCAGCAATCCACCGTCATAACCCTTCAAAAACTGCTCCAGCCAGATCAGGCTTTCCAGATCGAGGTGGTTGGACGGTTCGTCGAGCAGCATGACGTCTGGCCGCATCAACAGGATGCGGGCGAGCGCGACGCGCATCTTCCAGCCGCCGGACAGCTTGCCGACATCGCCGTCCATCATCTCCTGCGAGAAGCCAAGGCCGGCGAGCACTTCGCGGGCGCGCCCGTCGAGCGCATAGCCGTCGAGCTCCTCGAAGCGATGCTGCGCCTCGCCGTATTGTTCGATGATGTCGTCCATCCGGTCGGCCTGCTCGGGATCGGCCATGGCCGCCTCGAGTTCGGCCATTTCGGCCGCCACGTCACTGACCGGCCCGGCGCCGTTCATCACTTCGGCGACCGCGCTATGGCCCGCCATGTCGCCGACATCCTGGCTGAAATAGCCGATGGTGACGCCGCGATCGACCTGCACCTGGCCCTCGTCGGGCTGCTCCTGGCCGGTGATCATGCGAAACAAAGTCGTCTTGCCGGCGCCATTGGGGCCGACGAGACCGACCTTCTCGCCCTTCTGCAGGGCGGCCGAGGCCTCGATGAAGACAAGCTGACGGCCGTTCTGCTTGCCGATATTTTCAAGACGGATCATGGGGCGGTCCGGGAGGCTGATGCGAAATTGAGGGATTTGCCCGGGGCCATACGCGAATGAGGGTCGCGGGGGAAGAGGCACAAGCGCCGCAGATGGTGGCGCGGACCCCGTCACCCGTCACGAAAACAATAGTCCAGGGATCGTCGAAATCTGCCCTCGCGAAACGACATTGGCGCGGTGGCCTGCATAGGCCCCCAACCGGCAACACCAACAGACAGGAATACGAAGATGGCCAAGATGCTCGTGATCTACAACACCCCGGCCGATCCTGAGGCTTTCGACCGACACTATTTCGAGATTCATGTGCCGCTGGCCAAGAAGCTTCCCGGCCTGCGGCGCTACGACATCAGCAGGCGGCCTATCATCAAGCGCTCAGCGGGCGAGATGCCGTATCTGGTGGGGACGCTGTATTTCGACAGCCTCGCCGACATGCAGAGCGCATTTGCTACCGAAATCGGCATCGCCTGCGCCGCTGACCGGCGGATACTCGCCCCAGGGGACGACGACCTGACGATGCTGCTGTTCGACGTCGACGAAGTGTGAGCCTGCGCCAATCTCGGACAGCCAGCGGGACGACGGAACTGCGCAGAAGCGGGTGACATTACTTTGCGTCATGGAAAATGATCCCCACCGTATGCCGCCTGCCGGAGCGCAGGCGGCTGACACCGTGCCGGAGGTTGACGCGATAGTGCCCTTTCGTGCCCTGCACCGGGCGGTTGTGCACAGCAAAGATCACCGCGTCGCCCTGGGTCAGCGGCACCACTTCGGCACGGCTTTGCATGCGCGGGCGCTGTTCGGTCAGCACGAATTCGCCTCCGGTGAAATCCTCACCCGGCTGCGACAACAGGATCGCCACCTGCAGGGGAAAGGCGAGATCGCCATAGAGATCCTGGTGCAGGCAATTGAAGTCGCCCGGCCCGTATTGCAGGAGAAGTGGCGTCGGTCGCGTCTGGCCCTGGTCGTGGCAGCGCTCGATAAACGCCGCGTGGTCTTCGGGGTAGCGCTGTGCCGCGCCCATGCGTTCGTTCCAGTCATTGGCGACTGAAGCAAGACGCGGGTAGAGCGCGGTGCGCAAGGCGCCGATCAGGTCGGGCAAAGGGTAGCGGAAATAGCGGTACTCGCCCTTGCCGAAGCCGTGGCGGGCCATCACCACATGGCTGCGGAAATGTTGCTCATGCGGATAGAGCGCGGCGATTTCGGCGCATTCCTCGGGTGAGAGCAGCGCCGGCATGACGGCGCAGCCATGGCTGTTCAGCTCGCCGATCAGAGCGCTCCAGTCCTGAGCGTCGACGCGTGCTTCGGCCGAACGGGTTGCGCGTTTGGTGTTTAGGGAATGGATGGTCATGGATGCCTCCTTTGCTTGCTGTCAAAGTGGGGCGGACGAGAGGCGCTAACCACCCGATTCCTGCGGAGGTGGTGAAGTGTCACCTTCCCTTCTCCCCCTGTGGGAGAAGGTCGATCGGCGCGTAGCGCCGAGACGGATGAGGGGTGCGCGACGAAACTGGGGCGGTGGCGATTTCAAACGTGCCGCCAAGCTGGAACACCTCTCATCCGACCTCGCTTCGCGAGGCCACCTTCTCCCACAGGGGGCCTGTTGCGTAATTGGCTGGTTGTGATTCTGTGAGTGGGAA